>JAAZGU010000064.1 GCA_012511085.1 Erysipelothrix sp.
GTAAACTTATGAGATATCAATGCACAGCATGTGAATACATTTATGATCCTGCTATCGGCGACATTGATGGTGGTATTCCTGCAGGAACTTCGTTTGAAGATCTACCAGATGATTGGTATTGCCCACTGTGTGGAGTCAGCAAAGATTTCTTTGAACCAATCGAAGAATAAACACAATCAATGATTGTGTTTTTAAATAGAAAGGAAAACATGAACCCAACAGTTACCTTACATTTAGAAAACCAAGATGCAATTGAAATTGAATTGTATCCTGAAGTTGCGCCCAATAGCGTCAACAATTTTATTAGTTTGGTGCAATCAGGATTTTATGACGGTCTCATTTTTCACCGTGTGATTCCCACGTTTATGGTCCAGGGGGGATGTCCGGATAAAAATGGAACGGGTGGACCTGGTTATCGGATTGCCGGTGAGTTTGATATCAACGGTTATCAAAATGATTTGAAACACACACGCGGAGTGCTCTCAATGGCACGCGCTCAGCATCCCGATAGTGCGGGCTCGCAATTCTTTATCATGGTTGCGACTGCACCGCATTTGGATGGTCAATACGCAGCATTTGGGAAAGTCACCAGCGACATGGCGGTTGTGGATGCCATCGTCAATCAAGATCGCGACCGCTTTGACAAACCGCTTCAAGATGTCATCATTAAGAAAGGTGAAGTCCAACTCCATGGGTATCAACCACAAGCGGTTGTGAAACTATAGGTTGATTGCCAATCAGCAATATACGAAAGTGAAACAAGAGAAAGAAGAGATATTGTATGGATGAAATGCATGGCCTAGAATTAATTAGTTTTAAGATTATTAATCATGTTGGCGCAGCTCGAGATAAATTCATCGAAGCGATTGCGGCCGCAAAGAAAAATGACTTTCCTTTGGCTGAAAAGTTACTTAAAGAAGGCGAGGCTCAATTTATTATTGGTCATCGAGCCCACACGGAGTTAATTCAACAAGATGTACGCTCTGAAAGTGTGGTCATGAGTTTACTATTAACCCATGCACAAGACCAGCTCATGAGTGCCGAAGCATTTAAGATTATCGCTTCTGAACTCATTGATGTGTATAAAAGGATAAACAACGTCTAAGGACGTTGTTTTAATTTGTAAGCATCATTTTGATCTAAGTCAAAACCAACAATCACCGGAAAGTCTTTAACAACCAAACGGTGAATGGCTTCGCTTGCCAAATCGTGGTATGCGATAATTTCAGATTCTAACACACAATTACCAAGCAAGGCGCCGGCACCACCGATCGCTAATAAATAGACGGCTTGGTTTTCATAAAAGGACTCAAGAACAGCCTCGCTTCGATAGCCTTTACCAATGATGGCTTTCACACCATGTTCTAAGATGGTTGGAGTAAAGCGATCCATGCGACTGGCGGTTGTGGGGCCAGCACTGCCAAATTTTAAATGTTCGGGTGTTGGTGAAGGCCCGACGTAATACAAAATCGCATTTTGTAAATCAAAGGGAAGCTCACGTCCGTTTTCGATGTCATCAATCAAGCGCTTATGCGCAGCATCGCGGGCCGTGAAAATTTCACCGCTAATGTAGACAAAGTCGTTTGCTTTCAAA
>JAAZGU010000008.1 GCA_012511085.1 Erysipelothrix sp.
ACCTATCATAAAAGTGATGGTGGCTCTTTAGGTAACATCAAGGGCATCGTGCTGTTGTTGTTATCTTCCTTGTCGGTTTCGCTCTATCATGTGTTGGTAAAGCGGACCACCATTGCAGTGTCAACCATTGAAATGAGTGCTTTGATGATTATTCTAAGTTTCATTGTTTTCAATGTGTTTGCACTTGGCTATCATGCTTATAACCATACTTTGGCAACTTTTTTCCAACCATTAACTAATCAACGTTTTATTATTTCTATTTTATATTTGGGGGTGCTGTCATCATTATTAACATCGTTTCTTATCAATTATGCGATATCTAGAATGAGCGCTACTAAATTTTCTGTGTTCTCAAATTTAGGGGTTGTGGTATCAATTTTAGCGGGGGTGCTTCTTTTACAAGAGCATCTAACCTATTATCATTTGATTGGTTGTGTGTTGATTGTTGGTGGTGTGTTTGGCACAAACACACTTGGGAAGCGGAATTAATTGAAAATGGTGAAAAAATCTAATTTTAGGGTTGGTTAAAAAAAGCGTTGTTTGGTTGAAATATATGGTGAAATAGCCTAAAATGATACATGTAATCGTTTGCATTACGAAAAAGGAGGGAATATGAAGCGATTATTTACAAGCCTTATGGTGTTATTGCTCGTTGGCGCAGTTCTTGCTGCATGCGGACCTAAGACACCTCCATCCAACGGAGACGATGGAAAATTAGGCGGAGAATTGGTAGTTTATTCACCTAACTCTGATGGTGAAGTTGAAGGTTTATTATACTATTGGGCTGAAAAGAACGATGTTAAGGTTAACCTTCAATCCATGGGTACCGGGGAAGCATTAACAAAAATTGCTGCTGAAAAGGATAACCCACAAGCTGACTTAATGTTTGGTGGTATGAACTTAGGTGCATACTTGCAACATGAAGGTCTGTTTGAAGAATACGTAGCGACAGGCTACGACAAAATTCCTGCGGGATATCGGACACATTTAGAGAAGTATCCATTCTTTACCCATTATGGTTTAAGTGGAAGTAACTTACTCGTCAATGTTAACTTAGAAGCAGAATTGATTGAAAGTGGAGATCTTAAAGGCGAAATCAAAGGTTACGCTGATCTTTTACAACCTGGCCTTAAAGGCAAAATTGCTATGGGTGATGCAGGAGGATCTTCCAGTGCATTAGCTCAATTAACAAACATGTTATTGGTTATGAACCCTGATGCGAAAAAAGATGGCCTTGATGGTGAATTGGCATATGGACCTGACGCAAAAGGTTGGGACTATGTCGAAGAATTCATGGCTAACTTAGATGGTAAGATTTTAGGATCATCTTCAGCGCTTTACAAAGGTACTGAAGCTGGTGAATACGTTGTTGCTGCAACTTATGAAGATCCATCCATCGCTTTATTGACAGACGGATCCAAAAACGTTCGCGTTGTTTATCCAGAAGAAGGAGCTGTATGGCTACCAGCGGCATCTGCAATTGTTAAAGGTGCTAAAAACTTGGAAAATGCGAAGAGTTTCATTGACTTCTTAGTATCCGATGAAGGACAAAAACAAATTGCTAAATTAACCTATCGTCCAGTACGTGATGATATTATTCATGAAAATGAATATATGCAACCATTTAGTGATATCAACGTTGCTTTTGAAGATATTGAGTATGTTTCAAATCACCGCTCTGAAATTCAAGCACAATTTAAAGATATTCTAACGAACTTAGGTATCGCAACAGATTAATTAAAAAATAGGGGTGACCAAATGAGTGTAGAGATTAAAATCCGTGACGCGATTAAGCGTTATGGTGATTTCACTGTTATCGATGGTCTTTCCTTGGACGTAAAGGAGGGTGAATTTTTCACCCTCCTTGGTCCATCTGGATGTGGAAAGACAACGTTATTAAGAATGATTGCTGGTTTTAACACGATTGAAGGTGGAGATTTTTATTTTGGGGATAAGCGCATTAATGATTTTGATCCAGCAAAACGAAACATTGGAATGGTTTTCCAAAACTATGCTATTTTCCCGCACCTGACGGTTGAGAAAAACGTAGCTTTCGGTCTCAAAAATCGTAAAATTGACAAACAAACGATTAAAATGGAGACCAACAAGTTTTTAGAGCTTATGCAAATTAGAGAGTTTGCAGAACGTTTACCGGAGCGATTAAGTGGTGGTCAACAACAACGTGTGGCGCTCGCCAGAGCACTTGTAATTCAACCGGATGTGTTGTTGATGGATGAACCACTTTCAAACTTAGATGCGAAATTAAGAGTTGAAATGCGGCAAGTCATTAAAGACATTCAAACCAATGTCAACATTACAACGGTTTATGTTACGCATGATCAAGAAGAGGCGATGGCCGTTAGTGATCGCATTGCGATCATGAATTTTGGTGAAATCCAACATGTGGGTTCCCCCAAAGACATTTATCAACGTCCTGCTAACTTATTTGTCGCATCGTTTATTGGGCAGACAAACATTCTTGATGCTCAACTTAAAGTAGAAAATAATCAACCTAAATTAGTTTTCGAGAATGGTTATGAACTTGAAGTAAATAACATTCGTGATGATTACAAACACGATCAAAACGTTAAAGTTTCGATTCGACCCGAAGAGTTCATTATTGCATCAGATGCAACGGGCTTGACCGCAGTGACAGAAAACTATGCATTTTTAGGTTTAAATACAGTTTACAACGTCATTGGGCTTAACGATCAACGTTTACAGATTATTCAAGAATCCAGTATTCACGACATCATTGAGCCAAATGAGACGGTTAATTTAAAAATCAACGCAGAGAAGATTAATATCTTTGTTGAAGATGGAAGTGTGAATATAGTAGAAGGTGTCAACAACGACTATGATATATACAATCAACCTAAACAGGGTCAGGAAGGCTAACCATCATGGTTAAGACTAAAAAACCTTTAGATATATGGACCGTGTTGTCGTTGGCGGTTCTCGGAATCTATGGCCTTTTTCTACTGTTTCCATTGTATAAAATTTTAAACGGGGCACTCGTTGATGAGGCAGGTGCTTTTTCCTTTAAATGGTTTAAGATGTTCTTCGATGACCCTTATTACTTTAAAATTTTATCCAATAGTTTTAAGGTGTCCATCAGTGCTACAATTATGACATTGATTTTTGGGTACCCAATGGCTTATTTCTTTAACTTGTATGATGTTAAGGGGAAAAAGCTAATTCAGATCTTTGTCATTTTAAGTGCGATGTCAGCACCATTTATTGGTGCATACGCATGGATTCAATTGCTAGGTCGAAGTGGTTTTATTACAAAGTTTTTAAAAGCAACTTTCGGCTTTGAAATGCCAACCATTTATGGTTTTAACGGGATTGTCCTTGTTTTGACATTGCAATTAATCCCGCTTGTGTTCATGTACATTACCGGAGCCCTTAAGAAGATTGACCGTAGTTTAATTGAAGCTTCTGAAAACATGGGAGTTTCAGGCATTCAACGTTTCTTTAGAGTAATCGTACCGTTGACCATGCCAACCGTGCTTGCTGCAGCATTATTAGTGTTTATGCGGGCCTTCTCAGACTTTGGTACACCGCTGTTAATTGGTGAAGGGTATCGTGTCTTTACGGTTGAAATTTATCAACAGTTTATGGGAGAGGTAACACGTAACTACAATTTTGCTTCAACCATCAGTATTATCACGGTCATTATTACGGCAGGGATTTTCTTATTCCAGAAGTACTTGTCGAAACGTTTCTCGTATTCCATGCATTCAATTAACTCGATTGAGCGTAAAAAAGCGAAAGGACTCTCAAACATTTTGATTCATTTCTTCTTGTATTTTATGATTTTCCTTTCATTCTTACCGCAAATTTTAGTAACCTATCAGTCCTTCCAGAACACATCTGGGAAATTGTTTGTTCCAGGCTTTTCATTGAACAGTTATCGGACCGCCCTTTATCGTGTTGGTGATGCGATTCCTAACACCTTGTACATTGGTGGCATGGCAATTGTCTTGACTGTGTTGTTTGCGATTTTTATTGCCTACTTAGTTGTCCGCCGCAGCAATGTGATCAACAACTTTGTTGATACAGTCAGTATGATTCCTTACATTGTTCCCGGTAGTGTGGTTGCGATTGGATTGATTATGGCCTTTAGTAAGAAGCCGCTTGCCTTAACCGGAACGGTTGCCATTATGGTAATCTCACTTGTCATTCGGCGAAGTCCTTACACTATTCGTTCATCGGTTGCGATTTTGCAACAAATTCCGATGACCATCGAAGAAGCCGCAATCAGTTTAGGTGCGAGTAAATTAAAAACATTCTTTACAATTACTGTACCAATGATGGCTTCTGGTATTATATCCGGTGCCATCTTATCCTGGGTGACCATCATCACTGAATTATCAGGAGGTATCCTCTTGTATGGTCCAAAGACTTTAACGCTAACCTTAGCGATTTATGCGTTTGTCTCGCGCGGTAGTTACGGCTACGCAGCGGCTTTGGCGACCATCCTTTCAATCTTTACAACGATATCCTTACTAATTTACATGAAGGTTTCAGGATCGGACGAAATTACATTATAAACATATAACACCTCCGCAGAGGTGTTTTTTAAATCAATTATTCTTAAAAACTATCCTTTAGGTTAGGGTCTTTTACTTCAATAAAAGCTACAATGAGATTGACATTAAACGTGGGTGGTTAAGTGCAGTCGAAAGTCTGGTTTGGGTATTCAAGATTCAATCAATATGATGATTGAGTCGCAACTCTTTGATGGGGTATGTTATGCAAGCTAACTATGATGCTTGTCATAACGATGTTGACCATGTGGTTCAACAAGAAGACTAGCATAGGCTAGTTTTTTTAATTGACAAAGAAAAAGAGGCTCCTCGCTATAATAGTAGTGAATTTTGTTATAATGGAAAAGAAAGTTAAGGTGATACAATGCGGTACATGAGCGATGCAAATCAAAAATTAAAAGAGCCAAAGCCCAAATCCATCAAGGAAGTGATTCCTTATTTGAAGAATTTGGTTGGCAAATTCTTTTATCGTTTGTTTTATATATTTAAATTAGTGTGGGATACCCGACCATGGATTTTAGCGGCCATGGTTTTTATGGCTATTTTTAATGGGGTTTCACCTGTTATTTCCGCTTTTATTGGTGCTGAGCTTCTCAATGCCTTGCTTGCAGCCTACAATGCAAGCGTGGCTGGCTTAAGCAGCGGTTTTCAATGGGTGATGACGCTCTTGATTTTACAATTTGGTTTTATGTTTATTGATGATTTACTCAATAGCGTTAATCGGATTTTGATTCGGATTTCCAATGAGCTGGTAAGCAACCAAGTCAACTTAAAAATTATGCACAAAGCCAAAACAATCGATCTTGCGAGCTTTGATTCACCCCAATTTTATGAGAAGTTTGAAAACGCAAGTCGCGAAGCTTCGAACCGCCCAATTCAAGTAACCAATGCCACCTTTACGATCATGAGTTCACTCATTAGTGTGGTTTCTTTCGTCACAATTTTGGCCGCGATCAGTCCTTTTGCACCACTTATTATTATCGTGCTTTCCATTCCATCAGCGATCATTAACTTTGTTTATCGCCGCAAGAACTTCCAATACGTACGTAGGCGTTCAAAAGATCGGCGTGAAATGAATTACTACAGTCGTTTAATGATGGACAAGGACATCGTGAAAGAAGTTAAAATGTTTAATCTGGCGGATACCTTCATTGATCGCTATCAAGCCACCTACATGCAGTATTTTAAAGGCTTACGCCGTTTGATTACAGTGGAAGGCATGTGGATGATTTTAATCACAATGATCACAACCGTTGTCCATGGTGGCATGTTTTTATACATCGCCAGAGCCGTCAGTGTTGGGACCTTAGAAATTGGTGCTTATGCTTTGTACACCGGTGCTTTAAAATCGATTGCGCGTGGCATTTCATCTCTAATTTCCACAACCGCCTCTATTTATGAAGGCACCTTGTTTATTGATAACATGATTGAATTTATGAATGAAGAACAATCGATCAAGCCCATCATCACAAAGCCACGCTCAGTGCCACGCCACCAGCAACATGAAATCGTTTTTGATAATGTGTCTTTCCATTACCCGGGCACCAATCATGATGTCATCAAGAACTTATCGTTGACCATAAATAGTGATGATACAGTTGTGTTGGTGGGGCTCAATGGGGCTGGTAAAACAACGTTAATCAAATTGTTGACGCGTCTCTATGACCCTAGTGAAGGTGTGATTTATTTGGATGGTCATGATATTCGTGAATACGATGTCAGTGAGCTGTATCGAATTTTTGGTATTATCTTCCAGGACTTTGGGAAATATGCCGTCAGCGTTAAGGAAAACATCGCCTTTGGAGAAATTGAAAAGCCGATTAAGCTGGCGATGATTAAAGAAGCAGCGCACCAAAGCAATGCCGATGCTTTTATTAAAGATTTTGAACAAGGTTATCAAACGCAATTGATGCGCATCTTTGATGAAAAAGGCCAAGAGTTATCCATTGGTCAATGGCAAAAGATTGCAATTGCGCGTGCCTTTTACAACAATTCCGATATTTTAATTTTAGATGAGCCTACCTCGGCACTTGATGCGATTGCGGAACAAGAAATTTACGATCAATTTGATAAATTGCGTAAAGATAAAATGACCATCTTTGTGTCGCATCGGCTCTCGAGTGCCACCATCGCGAATAAGATTGTGGTTTTAGAGGATGGCAAACTCATTGAACTTGGCAACCATCAGCAATTGATGCAAGCGCAAGGTCATTATTGGAAACTCTTTACCACACAGGCGGAACGTTACATCAGTGGTGATATTTGACAAAGATTTTGTGGCTTACTATACTGAAATTAGAGAAGTTTATCAATTGAAACGTTTTTAATAATAGCATTATATAGAAAGAGGACATCATGTTAATTCAAGAATTTAAGCAATTGATTCAACAGAGTCATGAGATTGTTTTTTTTGGTGGAGCCGGGGTTTCCACAGAAAGTGATATTCCTGATTTTCGCTCAGCAAGCGGTTTATACACAACCTCAAAAAATGAGTCGTATCCACCTGAGTACATGCTAAGCCGTTCATGTTTTATCAATGATACTGAATCGTTTTATGAATATTATAAAAGCCATATGATTGTCACCCATGCCAAACCCAATCAAGCGCATCTTGCCTTAGCGCATTTGGAAAAAATTGGTAAATTAAAAGCAGTGGTGACGCAAAACATAGATGGTTTGCATCAAATGGCTGGTTCAAAAAACGTGCTCGAGTTGCACGGTTCTATTTATCGTAATTATTGCATGCAATGTCATCAGTTTTATGATTTGACCGCAATTATTGAAAGTGATGCGATTCCAAGGTGTTCAAAATGTGGCAACATCATCAAACCTGACGTTGTACTTTATGAGGAAGGGCTTAATATGGATGTTGTCAATCGTGCGATTCAGCACATTCAACGTGCTGATTTATTAATCGTGGGAGGCACCTCATTAAAAGTGTACCCAGCAGCAGGATTATTGGATTACTTTAAGGGTGATTATCTCGTTTTAATTAATCGTGATGCAACCCCCTATGATCGACTCGCAACCTTAAACTTTAACGAAAGCATTGGTCATGTACTTTCAAAAGCCATCTTATAATTTAAAAATCGCATCCACTTCGTGAGATTCTAACAATCGGTAGGCTCCTGGTGATAATGATTCATCAA
This sequence comes from Erysipelothrix sp., assembly GCA_012511085.1. GTDB lineage: Bacteria > Bacillota_I > Bacilli_A > Erysipelotrichales > Erysipelotrichaceae > UBA6182. Next base: position 7,703 of record JAAZGU010000008.1, read on the forward strand.
GTTTGAGCTTGCCGATTTTTATGCGTTTTAAAAAGACAACTTCATTTTCACAATATCTCATCATGCGCTTCACTTGATGTTTTTTGCCTTCAGAAATTGACAAGTGCAGGGTGTAATCGTCAATGACATTTACCTTGGCAGGTTTGAGCTGCACATCATCGAGGGCGATACCGCGTTCTAAGTCTGGGATGTAAGCACGATTAAAAGGGTCTTTTAAAGTCACGTGATATTGTTTTTCAATTGCTTTTTTACCATGGGAAACCTGATGTGAAAACAAACCATCGTTACTAATTAACAGCAAACCTTCGGTATCAACGTCCAAGCGTCCGACGATGATTAAATCACTACGTTTTTCGTGAATGAGTTCAAGCACACTCGGGTAACGATGATCGATGTGGGCACAAATGTAACCTTGCGGCTTATTAAGCATGTAGTGGACTTTGTCACGATGAGTGAGTGTTTTATGATCAACCGTTATGTGGTCAAGTTCAGCGTCAAGCTTAAAAGCAGGGTCAACAACAAGGTCATCGTTCACCCGCACCCGCTGTGCTTTGATGATTTTCTTAACATGGTTGCGTGTTCCAAAACCATGCAAGGCTAATAATTTATCAAGGCGCATCATGACATCATCACGCCTTGAAGTTATAAATAGGCTTTAAAATATCAATGACTGAAATCGCATCTTTGGTGCTCTCAATAATAAAATCAAGAGTTTTATAGACAAAGGGACTTTCATCAATGGTACGTTGACTGACGGATGTGGAATAGACATGTTTCATGCTTTGTTCAAAATGATGCAGGTTCACGGCTTTGCGTGCTTGCCTGCGGCTCATCAGCCGGCCTGCACCATGGGGTGCGGAATAATTCCAATCAGGGTTGCCCTTACCTCTGGCTAAGATGGAACCATCCGCCATGTTAATTGGAATGAGTAGCAATTCATCTTCATAAGCGGAAATCGCACCTTTGCGGGTGATGTTATCTTTAAAGTTAATGTAGTTGTGGATGGTTTCGAAGTAATCAAACGCGGTTAGATCCTTATCGTACAATCGATTTAAGATAATATTGGCAATTGTTTGGCGATTAAGTGATGCGTATTGTTGGACAATCCGCATGTCATCCAAATAGTTGTCCTTTAAAGTATGTTCTAAATAACATAAATCACGTGGAATGTTGATGTTTTGTTGGGCACAATAGGTGATGGCCTTGCGTTGGTAAAGTTCCGCAACTTGTTTTCCGAGATTGCGACTTCCGGAATGAATGATGAGGTAAAGATCATCGTTTGAGTCTTTAGCAATTTCAATAAAGTGATTGCCGCCACCTAGGGAACCGATGCTGCGTCGCACACGCTCCAGGTTCTTTATTTGTTTTAAAACATGCAGGTTTTTTAGTGGTTCAAAAGCGACCTTGATGCCACGATGGACATTTTTGCCCGCCGGGATATTGTAGCGAATCATTTGGTCTAAATATTCAAAATCGATGGGTTGTTTTGGTAATTTCACCGTTAACATCCCACATCCTATGTCGACTCCTACAATGTTTGGAATGACTTTATCTTTTAAGTTCGCTGTAAAACCAATCACACAGCCCTTGCCTAAGTGGACATCGGGCATGATCGCAATCTTGAGAGATTTGCTGAGTTCTAAATCGAGTAATTCAATAATTTGATCAATCGCACTTGCTTCAATTTGGTCAGTAAATACTTTAGCTTCGCCATAAGTTCCTTTTAAAGTTAAAATACTCATCGAATTAAATAAGCTCCCATACAAATAAAAGTGAATCAGAAACTTCAATATCCTCAGGTACAAATTCTGAAAGCACACGCGCACGTGGCATTTCATTGGCATGTATGAGGACGTCCGTTTTGGCGTGCAGCTCGACTTCAATCCAACTGTAGTCAATGCGTATTAGATTTCCAAGTTGCAGCTTATTTGTTTCAGCGAGTGTATTGGCGATGCGATGTGCATTGTCACTGGCAGCTTTTAAAAGTGCATCGTTGACCGCACGATTGTCTTTAATCGAGAATTTGATATCAAATTCAGGGGTGCTTTCACTTTGACTGATGGCAGTGATCACCTGTGCCAGACGTTTCATATCCAAATCAAATGAAAGTTTCAAATGGTGATTACTTTGGTAACCAGCAAATCGGCTTTTATATTGATTGTTTTCATCTTGATAACTTTCATAATGAGTGTTCACTTGATAGAGGGTCGTCTTAAAATCATCTTTTTTAAATGCCAATGGTTCTAATTGTGCCAGCATCTTGTTGACTTTAGAATCGTTAATTTGCACAGATTGTGCGTAGTCTTTGGCAATGCTACTAAAGCGAAATGATAAGATTATTATATCAGGCTTAAAGCTCAAGCTAGCTTGCCCTTTAACATTTATGGTTTTATTCATTGATCTCTCCTTTTTCGTTCATTTCCATTATACCATTAAAGCTAAAATCGTAGGTCTGGAGGGCTTATTTCTTGTTTGTTACGACTCGTGTATAATTAGGTTAGAGAAGTTTGGATATTGATTTAAACGAATCAAATAGGTAAAAATAACGAAATGGTGGGGACAGTTCACCATTTTTAATGCAATATCCTATCATGGAAACTCAGGATTACATGTTTTATAATGAGGTTGGGAGTGATAACAATGGAAATTGAAGTATGTGTAAGTAGCATTGAAGATGTTGTCACAGCAGAAAAAGCAGGTGCAACCCGGATTGAGTTGTGTACTGCGATGGAAGTGTTGGGTGTTACACCGACCATTTCTAATTACATCAAAGCAAAAGAAATTTCTAATTTACCAATTTTAGCCTACATTCGTCCCCGGGCTGGTGGCTTTGTGTATTCAGATTTGGAATTTGAAATCATGAAGATGGATGCCAAGCTCTTTTATGAACACGGGGCACGTGAGTTTGTCTTTGGAATCTTAACAGAAGATCATCAAATCGATCAAACACGCACACGTGAGCTAATGGATGTTGTGGGGCAGGATTGTAAATTTGTCATTCATAAAGCATTCGATTATGTTCGAGATTTTGATGAAGCAGCCCAAGCCTGCATCGCGGTTGGTTTTCACCGTATTTTAACAGCAGGGGGGCCCAAAGGAACTTTGGATCAACTTGATGTTTTAAAACATTTGATATCAACTTACGGTGATGCCATTGAAATTATGCCTGGTGGTGGCATTGTTGCTTCTAACATTGAAGAAGTGTTGGATACATTACCGCTGACCAGTGTGCACCTTTCCGCCAAAATGATGAAGGAAGACACCTTTGATTATGTTATTACTGATTTTGAGCATTTACAGCAAGTTGTGACCATTGTCAATGATCATCAAAAACAACGTTAATCTATCGAGGTTGAACTATGCGAACCCGTCAAATTGAATTACTACATATTATGTTAAATAACTTAAGTGTTGATGTGGAGAAGATGCTTAATATTTATGAGATTTCAAAACGCACACTCTTTTATGATTTGGAAGAAATCAATTATGAAATTGGTGCCTTTGGGAAACTTAAAGTCATTCAAGATGAAGTGGTTGTCGATGGTAATTTGGATGCCATTAAAAAGCACTTATCGGATAATGTTTTAATCCCGTATTATCAGGCGAAAGAACGGCAAGAGCGCATCTTACTCACGGTTTTAGAAAATAAAAAGTTAAGTTTGGATGATTATGTTGATCTTTTTAATGTCAGTAAGAGCACCATTTTTTCCAACATTGAAACTTTACGCGCAGAATTAGCACCTTATGATATTCAATTGGAATATGAAAAGCAATACAAGCTTAAAGGTTCAGAGCGGAAAATCCGCGATATGTATTTACAGTTGCTGTCCTTAAAAACCTTTGATTATGAAAAGATAAGCAAGGCTGTGATTCAGTTTAATCAAGAACATCAACTGCATCTTTCCGACTATTCAATGTATTACCTAAGCAGCTTCATTGAGTTTATACAAGCACGTTATTCACAACATGATGCAATTAGTGATAAGCTTGGTGCTTCTGATTATTATTTGATTGATGACATCAATTTGGATGTGCAACATTTGCTTCAAATTGATAATGTCTCAGAACAACGTTATTTAAAATCATACATCTTGAGTTTATCAACGATTACACATAAAGATGTGACAACGATTGTCAAACAATACGTGCATGAACTATTACATGAAGTGAAAGTTCGTTTAGCTCTTGATCTTGAGTGGAATCAAGCCCTCATTAGTAATCTGGAGAATCACTTGATGGCATCGTTTTATCGCATTCATTTCAATTTTGCGGCGCTTAATCCGACTTTGACGGACATCAAGGTCAAGTACTTCTATTTATTCCTCAACGTGAAGTCAATCATCCGTTCTTTAAACCATCAAAGTGTCTTTTACAAGATGCGGGATGAAGAAATAGGATTTGTGGTAGCGTATTTGGGCGGTTACATTTATGAAAGTTTGTCACAAATCGGACAAAAGCAATACAAGGTAATCTTAATATGTCCCCAAGGACGTGCGGTTGCTCAACATTTAAAAGCCCAACTTGAAAACACGTTTCCTGAAATTAATATTATTGGTGCCTATTCCATCAATCAATTGGGATACATTATCAAAAACTATGATTATATCATCACTACTTTGGAATTACCACATTATCAAAATGTCATCAAAGTGCAACCAATTTTATCAGAATATGACAAACAACAACTTGAGAATTTATTTGGCTTGCATGCCAGTGAAAGTCTGTTGAGCAAGGTTATGACTGTTGTTGAGAATCATACCCTTATTAAAGATCGCGAATCTTTAATGAGCGCCTTAGAAAATGTGCTAGGGCACAAACATGAGTCAAGGAGGTATCAACCAATGTTACAAGAGTTAATAAAAGCAGAAAGGATTCAAGTTGTCGATTATGTTCCCGATTGGGAACAAGCGATTGCTTTAGCGAGTCAACCGTTGCTTGATGCAAGCGTCATTGAACAAGCTTACATCGATGCGATGATTGCCGCAATCCATGAATTTGGTCCTTATATTGTCTTAGCGGATGAATTTGCACTTCCGCATGCATCCAATGCTGGTCATGTTAAGGAAGTCGCAATTGCGTTGCTGGTGCTTGAAGAGGCGGTTGATTTACTTGGTAAGCCCGTGAAAGTCTTTATGGTGTTGGCTACCATTGACAATCAAAGCCATTTAAAAGCTTTGGCATCCTTGACCAACATTCTTTCCGAGGATGAAAATCTTGAACTCATTAAAAAAGGTAACATTGATGAGATAGTAAGCCTATTCAAAGGAGGTAGTAAATGAAGATTCTAGCGGTATGTGGCTTTGGAGTTGGTTCTTCGCTCGTTTTAAGAATGACAATTGAGAAAGTTTGTCGTGAACTCGGCATTGAAGCGGATGTGGAAAACACAGATCTTAGCAGTGCTCAAGGTTCCGATTGTGATTTTGTCTTTACCAGTGAAGAACTAGCAACACAGTTGCGTTCTCGAATGAAATGTCCCGTCATTCCAATTCAAAAGTATATGGATAAAGCTGAAGTAAAAGCGAAATTCCAAGAGCATTTATAGTTATTAAATAACAAAGGAGGAGAACTATGCAGTTTATTATTCAAAACTTTATTCAAAACCCACCAATTTTACTTGGTTTAATTGCAACATTAGGTATGCTTCTGCAAAGAAAACCAATGGGTGAGGTTGTCAAAGGTGCTTTATTGGCTGCCTTTGGTATGGTTATTTTAGATTTCGGGGTTGGGATTTTAGTTGGTTCCATTGTTCCCATTAACAATGCCTTTGCTGGGATTGTTGGTGGTGAAGTAGCTGAGGGGCTAAATGATGTAACCTTCACCGCTCAATACGGATCAAGTGTTGGACTTGCAATGTTTATTGGTCTAGGAATTCACTTACTCATTGCACGCTTTACACCAATCAAGACCATCTTCTTAACCGGTCATATGATTTGGTGGTTCCCATTTGTTTTCGTTGCAGCTGGTGTTGAAGGTGGCTTAAGTGGTACACCACTCATTGCTTTCGGTGCAATTACTGCTGCCTTATATTGGTCAATTATGCCATGGCTCCTACGCAAATACGTGTGGAAAACAACGGGTGATGAAGACTTCACACTCGGTCACCCAACCGGTATTTTGTCGTTGATTTCTGGATTTGTTGCTTCCAAAGTTGGAGACACAAGCAAATCCACAGAAGATTTAAACATTCCAAAAAGCTTATCGTTCTTACGTGAAATTTCCATCACTGGTGGAATTGTAATCGCAATCATGTTCATCGTGGTTGGCTTAATGCAACCAACGTTGGTACCTGAAGGCGGTAACTTAGTCATGTACGCAATTGAAAATGGTTTGATGTTTGGTGCTGGTTTAATTGTAATGCTCCAAGGTGTACGTATGTTAATTAACCAAATCGTACCAGCATTCCAAGGTATTTCAGAAAAACTTGTACCAAATGCGTTACCAGCATTTGACTGCCCAATTATTTTTAACTACAAGCCAAATGCAGTTATTATTGGATTTATCATTGCGATGATCACATCAACAATTACGTTGGTAATCGCAAACTCCATGAATTTATTTGGAGTGTTATTGATTCCACTTGTGATCACTTCATTCTTTGAAGTTGGTACTGCAGCAGTTATCGGTGAAGGAAACGGCGGACTCCGTGGTTCCATCATCGGAACGATTGTGGCAGCCGTCGTTATGGTTGGTATTATGGGAATTTCTGTGATTGCATATCGCACCACGATCCAAAACTGGTTACTCATTTTTGGTGGAAATGACTTCTCATTCTTCGGTACCATCCTGCGCTACGTTGCACAATTCTTTGGTGGTATCTTCGGTTAATGTTTCAGTTTTTTGACAAGATTATTGACAACCTAAATGTCGTTCAAGTGGAAGAAAAAGAAAACATCTTAAAGCTTACGGACATGTTGTACGATGCTGTACAAGCAAAGCAGAGTATTTACATTTTTGGCGCGGGACATGCTGGAATTGTAAGTCAAGAAATGTATTTTCGTGCCGGCGGGTTCATGTTGATAAATCCTATCTTTCCTAGAGAATTATCAATTGATAATGAGCCTGTCACAATCACAAGTCAAATTGAACGTTTGGAAGGTTATGGCAAAGTCGTGGCTATGAAAGCCGATTTTAAAAAAGACGACGTGCTAATTATACACTCGGTTTCGGGCCGAAATAGCGCGGGTATCGACATGGCACTGACAGCGAAAGCAAAAGGTGTTAAAGTCGTCGCTGTAACTAACTTAGCGTATTCAAAAAATGTAACGTCGAGACATTCAAGTGGTTTACGTTTATTCGAGACAGCAGATCTTGTTTTAGATAATCATGGTGTCCTCGGTGATGCAGTTTGTGATATTAAAGGCAGTGAGCAAAAAGTTGCGGCTACTTCCACGATTGTGGCAGTCGCAATGCTCAATGAAGTCATTACGCAACTAGCACAACGTTTGGTTGATGATGGCGTGAAGCAACTACCTTACTTCTATAGTGCTAACATGGATGGTGGCGATCAAAAGAATCGAGAACTCCATGAGTTGTACGGTTCTCAAATCCACTATCGATTCAAGTAAACAAAAACACTTCTCTACATAGGGAAGTGTTTTTTTGTCTTGTTATTTTAATAGCCTAAGTGATGGAAGCATCATAAATTGTTTTGACACTCTTTTTTAGAAGCGCATCGAATTCAGCTTCGCTTTGTGAGACAAGCAGACCTTCTGTCAAGGCCCGTGAAAAACTAGCCGCGACACCGTGGTTGGCAGCGAGTAATGTATTTGCATGCTCGCGTGAATGTCCACCGGATAAGAAAACGATTCTTAAAATACGAGGATCTTCTAGAAGATCAGCAAACAGATTGGCTTGCTCTGGAGGTGTCAACTTAAGCATGACTTGTTGATTTGGCTTTAAGGTATCAAGTTGTTTAAAAATCTCAGCTTTCATTTTTACTTCAATGTCGTGCTTATTTTCAGCATGAATGTTTACCTCAGGTTCCACGATTGGCATCAATTCAAATCCCAAGATTTGACGAGCATATTTAAATTGTTGGGCGATGACCTCAGCAATGCCTTGGTCATTATCTTCATGAATGACTGAGCGCATTTTGGTACCAAAGATATGTTTTTCATTGGCTTCTTTTAAGAGGGCATCAAGTTTAGGCATTTCTTTCATCAGTTGTACACCATCTGCCTTATCTTGTAAGCCTTTGTCGATTTTTAAAAAGGGGACAACACCTTTTGCTTCCCACAAATAATCAGCGGTTAATTGATCATCGATCATTGAACGCATGGTTCTTTCAAATAAAATGGCACCGATGATGTGTGCTTGATCAAAAGCGGGGCTTTTAATAATGCGCGTCCGCATGGTATGCACTTGGGCAAACATACTTTCTTCATCATGATATTGATCGTCACTGATGCCATAGTTTGTCAAGGCACGCGGGGTGCTACCACCACTTTGGTCTAATGCTGCAATAAAACCTTTTTTATTTTTGATAACTTCATATTGTTTTTGATTCATATTTTACCTCCTGAAATTATTATAACGCTATTCTTATTGTGAATCACGACATTTACATGAAAAAAGGCGAGGTTATCTCGCCTTGACTTCTTTTAAAATTTGCCTTTTGAGGCAACCTTTTTAGGTTCGGGAGCATCTTTTTTCGCTTTTGGTTTTTTAGTGACTTTCTCATACAAGAAGAGATCGTGTTCTTTTTCCTTTTTCAAATTACTTTTAACCAAATAGTTTTTTGCACCTCGTTGTTTAACCACGGATTTCAAACGTGACTTGGTGCCACTTGCCATCAACAATGCGATGATGCTACCGATGATGAGTGACGTGATTAAACGTTTTAGAGAAAAAATCTCTTTTGTTTTCTTTGGAAGGGTTGTCACTTTGCCTTTATTTTTGTAGGCAGCTTCAACTGAGCTTCCGTATTTTTTAAAAGCGTCACTGTAATTTTCTGCGCTTAAGAGCGGGACAATTTCAGCTTCAATGTCATTGATGATTGCTTTTGTAATGACATTGCTTGCGTAGCTATCCGTCACTAAGACCCAATCACGGCTATCCAACACAACAAGCAACAAGCTGCCTTCTTGATTTTGTGTTAAAGGCGCAAGGTAATCTTGTAACAGGGTGTCGGCATGCACTTTTACGTCTTCGCCATAGGTTGAATACACCAGCGCCGCATGCACGTTTGTTTTTTGGGCCTGGCTAATTTTTGTAAGATGGTCATTGATTTCTTGTTTTGCTTCTGTTGATAATATTTGCGCAAAATCATGCACGTAAGTGTCTGCATCTGCCAGTATTGGGGAAGTAAACAAGATCATTGCCATCAAGAACATTAATAATGTTATTATTTTTTTCATGGTTTACCTCCTAAAAGATGAAGTATGCAATCGCATACAAGATAGCACTTACTACAAGTGCACGTTTGATAAAGTATTGCCAATACAAACCTTTATCCAGCGGCAAATCACCGACGAATTTACCAGTTTGACCATTCATGGCAAAGGTGTACTTATTATTTTGCCAGGTTGTGTTTAAAAACCAAACAGGGTAGAGCACGTACCGTGCTTTACCATCATGAAGATGCACGTGCCCACTTTTTTGATTGGTTTCATCGTAATCACGCAACGAGTCTTCAATTTCTTTTTCAATACTTTTTTTAATGCGTTCGTTGGCACGATTGACACTATCTGTTTTAGAAACATCATATTTATCCGCAAGATAACCTGCTAAATAAGCCGTTTGAAACGGCGTTGCTTCCTTTAAGTCGAAGGGTTCAATCGCTTCCATGAGCGTATCATCAACCTTGGCCGAACCATCGACCGGGACCCCTTCAAATTTAAAGGTGCCATCACGGACAACAGAATAGAAACGGCGTTTGACATAATCAAAGTTGTTGTCACTGTAATTTTCTTCCTTGATGCCTTCGTAGCGATAGGCGGCTTCTGAATCCGTGTCAAAAATCCAAAAGGGGACATACACACCTTTGATTTCATCAATATGGTTTTTATCCGTAAACACTTTTGGTAGAAACTTTTTATCCTTAAGATGGTTCATCAAGTTAGCTTTTGCTTTTGTTTTATTAAGCTTAAAGGGGATGATGAGTTCCGGTTTGATGCCGCGTTGCAATTGATCCATTAAAACGATGGGATTATCACAAAAAGGGCAGGATGTTGCGGTGGTGCTGGCTTCCACAAGCAATTCACCGCCACAGGATTTACAACCATACATTTGTAATTCGTGGTCATGATCCAGCCACTCATCTTCAAGTGGCGTCTCCCAGTCCATCACATCGTGATCATCACCTTTGAGCTGCTCATCATAAGCAAGCAAAGATGCAACTTCAAATTCACTGTCACAATAAGGACACTTCATGTTTTGTGACTGTGAGTCAAAACTAATCCCACCCCCACAAGCAGGGCATTTATATTCTTGTAAGGTCGTCATAAAAACTCCTTTCAATGGTTATTCTTCTAAATTATTGCCACACTCGGGGCAGAATTTGCCTGCTTTGCTACCAGCTGGTGCTTGCCATCCACATTTGGCACATTGCACGGGTTGCGGCTGTGGTTTACCGCAGTTGGAACAAAACTTGCCAGTGTTTTCAGTTTCACATTCACACACCCAGACATCGGCAGGTGTCGGTTGTGGTTTTCCACACTCTGAGCAAAACTTGCCAGTATTGGTGGCGCCACAACTGCACACCCATCCTTGCGCTTGTGGTTCAGTGCCTTGGCCTTGAACTTGGCCCATCGCAAACAGATCTTGGGTGCGTGTGCCACCGGCAGCCTGTGCCATGCCCATACCCATAAAGCCTGCTAATGCTCCGCCTTCGTTGCTTGCCGCAGCGCGCATGGCATCGGCTTGCGCACCGGTTAAGGTTGCGGCCGCCATGGTAGGATCACGTAAAATCGCTGCACGTTGTGCTTGTTTAATGATTTCAGCGTCTTCCTCTGGCAGCGTAATTGGATTTAGACCGATGGAAACAATTTTTAAGCCTCGGATTTCACCCCATTTTTTTGTGAGCACTTCATTCATTTCAGCGGTTAATTGATCGGCATAACCAGGAAGTTCACTGGGACGCACACCCTGTTTTGAAATGTTTGCGAACGCTGGTTGGAGTGCAGAAACGAATTCAGTCTTTAATTGACCATCAATTTCTTCACGGTCATATTGGTTACTGACATTGCCCGCGATGTTGGTGTAAAACAAAATTGGATCTTCAATTTTGTAGGAATAGACACCGGAACAGCGTACGCCCACATCAATGTCAAGCCCAATGTTAGCGTCTACCACCCGAAATGGAATCGGATTTGGGGTTCCAAACTTGTTATCTAATAATTCTTTGGTGTTAATGTAATAAACTCGCTGATCTTTACCGGGTTCGCCTCCGTAGGTGAACCGTTTTCCGATGTTTTTAAAGGTATCTTTAATGCCTTGACCCAAGGGTCCTGTGAAGATGCTTGGCTCAATCGAAGTGTCGTAGGTAAACTCACCGGGTTCAGCGCATACATCGACAATTTCGCCTTGTTCGACGATGATCATGCATTGGCCATCCGCAACAACAATTCCTGAACCGTTGGAAATGACATTGTCAGAACCTTTGGTGTTGGATGAGCGCCGTCCAATACGTTTCTCGCCTTTAACCATCATGACTTCTTTTGGCATTGTTTCACAATAGAAAAATTCTTTCCATTGATCCGCTAAGACACCACCGGCTGAGCCGGCAATTGCTTTAATTAATCCCATATCAATCTCTCCTTTATTTTAAATAATAATAATGCGTGGTTCGTGTGTAAATTTTAAACGATGGTGGGAAGTTAAGTATTCCACTAAGATATCTTGTGCCGATGTTGACAGAATCATTGGTTTTTGATTGGCCTGCACGGCTTCAAGCGGTACGTTTAAAAATTCTTCAATGTTTAAGTAATGAAAGTTTTGTAAACCGATTGTGTAAAAATGGGTATCCAGGACATCATTGTCGTTGTAAGTCAGCGACTTGATTTCTTTGTCCTCCTTGGAGTAGGTCAGTCTTAAACCCTCTGAAAGTTGATAATACTCGGTAATTCCTAAAAAGGCATCATCACGCAGCATGTGCATCAACATGGTTTTAAGTTGTAGACCATTCACTTTCACCTTATGGATTTCATCATCATAAGGGAATATTTGAACTAAAGTTCCATACTCTACGATGGGGCCAAGTTTTTGGCCACGAATGCTGCCGGAACCTAAAAACATAATGTCTAAACCCAGACTGTTTCTAAAAATATCAGTAAACAGACTTCCTAAGGGTGTTTCCATATTGCGTTGTGGGTGTTCCAATTGTTGGTTGAAACGTGTCAAGATGCGTTGATACTTACGATCGGTGATGTCTTTGTATTTGTTAATAACTTCTTCAAGTTGCATATCTCTTGAGGCTGTTTCATTATTAATGGGTTCAAAGGACCACGTGTAAGAATCAATGCAGTTGTCATCGGTATCGACAATGATGTCAAAACGACCGATGTTGTCGGTACCTTCACCGGCTTGGGCAATCACGATGTTGTTTTCAATGATTGGTTGTTCCATAAAAGTATGGGAGTGACCACCAATGATTAAATCAACGCCCCATTCCGGTTTTAACAAGCGCGCAAGTTCAATGTCTTCCTCAATCCCGATGTGCGTCAGCAAGACGGTAAAGTCAATGTCAATGGCATTGTAGGCATTGCATATCTTACCGACTTCTTTAGCAGCTTCAGCCGTGTCGATAAATGTGCCAACCAAGCCTTCTGCTTTGGCTGCAGCGAGAATTTCATCCGTAATAATACCGATGAACAAGATTTTCATATCATCCATTTCGATAATATGGTGGGGTTGAAACAAACGGGAACCGTTGGTTTTAATGTATAAATTCGCATTGATAATTGGAAACTGTGCACATTTTTCAATAAAAAGTAAATGCGCAATTCCATAATCAAGCTCATGGTTACCGATGGTAACCACATCCGGGGAAAGCATGTTCATGATTTCAATCGTTGAAATGCCTTTAAATTCAGAGTCAATGACCGAGCCTCGAAACATGTCGCCGGCAATGACATAAATGACGTTTTCTTCTTCTTCACGGACTTTACTAATGTATCCAGATAACATGGACACACCACCAACATCTATTTTCCCGATGCGCTCTTCCAAGAAGTCACCGTGCAAGTCGTTGTTGTGTAAAATGGTTAGTTTCTTTGTGGTTTTCATTGTGTCACCTCACTGAAAGGTATTTACCAATCACTTTCTTTTTTTGGTTTTCTAACATCCATGACAATGCCTGGATAATCCCAAATGAACCATTGGTCATCCTTTTGGCGTAGTTGGATGGCACGTTTTGAATCCGCACCCGCAGTGTGTAGGTAGAGGCGTAAATAGCCAGCTTCCACATCTTGGGGTCGTTGGTCTTCAAACAGTCTAAGTGTCAATGGCATATCGGGTTGATAGTCATTGTCTGGGGTCGCCCCTTCGAAGTAAACCAACGGTAAATAAGGTTTATCCATGACGCGGTCCCTTAAAAAATTAATATCGAAAGGGCTTAAAGGTTTCGGTCCTTTCAATAAATTAATGGCTTCCACCCCCGCATCACAATCATGCACAAAGAGATTCAATGCGCATAAAAACAAAGTGCATGTGTTTTCTGGTTGTCGCAAATCAAATTGGGGCATGGCTTTAAACGCTTCGAGGTTTAAAGGCAAGCTTTCAATCACTACGTTCATATTTTCCTCCTTCTGGTATTAAAAAACGTATTAATTCATGGTTGGATACGTGTTAGTGTGTATCGAATTCCTACCTCATCATTAAAGAGGGGATCGCCACCAACATGCCGCATAATCAGCGTATCAAAATTTAAAAATTGCCATACAAATTTTGAATAAGATTCATAGGGCTGCTCATCATGCTGTTCAGTAAATTCAATGTAAAGCAAATAACTATCATGATCGATGGGTTCACGTTGCGTTTCTTTTACACTGAAAGCAAACGTGCCTTTGTAGAAAGTATCTGCCATGAGGTTGAAGTATTCGATGGGATGAAAATCATCGCTGCTTGAATGATCCAGACCATGGAAAGTAAGTCGCACCAAGTTTTCATTACCATTTGGCATTGTGTACGATGCTTCCCATTCACCTTTAAAGACGAAAATGTTAAACTTGAAATCTTCAAAATCATGGGTAACATATAAGGAAACATCTTGCACACCTTTTGCTGGCAAACTAAGTTTTGTGTCTTTGCCATCCAATATTGGTGACATGCTGACAGATTCATCATTGAAGCTAACCGTGATGATGGATTCTGCGTGCAAATCAGACAAATTAGTTTTCAACAATGCGGCGGTTTTACCATCACCTTCATATTGAACATCATGGTTAACATCAGTAATGTTTACCTCGCTATCAAAATAACGTGGGATAACCAAAAACACTTCGTCACCATCCATGTAAACCTTTTCCACAACCTTGATTTCATTATGGAAGGCCATAAAGGTTGAGAACTCACCAGTTTCAATATAACGTGCGAAGTCCGTTTCATCGCTGTATCCTAAAAATGCAAGCGCGAACAAATCATCGTCACGCCACTCAATGCCACCCAATTCTTCATAAATGATGGGTGGCTCTTTTGGATGTTCATCAAGCGGAGGTTCAATGATGGTGACATTTTTCGATGGATCATCGGCAGGGGGTTGTTTTATTTTACAGCCACTTAAAATAAGCAATCCTAATAAAAGCAATAATCGTATATTTTTCATAAGCACTCCTTTATATTGTTGTAAACTTAAAGGAACGACGAATCGTTATATAAAAAAACATATTTGTGAAAGATGTGTAGCTGCGCCATTAATTTATAAAATTATTATATCAAAATTATTTTAAAAGACCCTATCTAAAAGGATAGGTTTTGTGAATATATGCAGTGTTTAAGCGAATTATTGTAAATTAAGGTTGATTTTCATCATATATTTGTAAATGAAATACAAAATGTGATTGGCGTAACTGATATTTTGGTATACTATAATTGTTAGAAAAGGTAATTAAATGTGATTAAAAGCAAGAAAAACACACTTTCTATTATTTTTATCGTTTGGGTTTTACTAACCTTTGCGAGTCTGATTCGATTGTATCGTTCAAGTTTCTACTTCGTTAACGAAACAATTTTTTTAATTAATTTAACAGTGTATTTGAGTTTATTGCTTTGGTGGGCCTATACGATTCTCAAACGGACTGGTAATCATCAAACCCGTTACTATTTATTGGGAATTGTTGGTTTGATTGTTTTTTGGTTGTTTGTGCGTTCAGTTAAATATCAACCATTCAATGACATTGACCTTGTGGCTCGCCATTTATGGTATGCCTATTACATCCCTATGATTTTAATCCCAGTGCTCAGTTTTTATTTATCCCTGAATCTAGGACAACCTGAAAATTACACAATACCAAAAATATATTATTGGTTGTATGTGCCAGCGTTGGTGCTGATTGGGGCGGTCCTAAGCAACGATCTTCATCAACAAGCCTTTGCTTTTCAGGATAATTTTGTCAGCTGGAGCAACAAATATAGCTACCGTATCTTTTTCTACCTTACGATTATATGGATTGTTGTGTTATCACTTGCATCGTTAAGAATTCTATTTAAAAAAAGTTTTCAAGCGCACACGCGTCGGAAACTTTGGGTGCCCTTGATTGTGATTGTGGTGGGACTTGCCTACGTTATTTATTATGCGATTGATAACTCCAGAACCGGAGGCGGTTTTTATGAAGCCACGGTTGCTTATTCCGTTTTTGTGATTGCCTTTTGGGAAAGTTGCATGCAGAGTGGGCTCTTACCGACAAATACAAAATACAAGAAGTTTTTTAATGCATCCAATTTGCAAATCATGCTGGTTGACTACCAGGGGACAACGCATTATCAATCACAAAAGATGATGGATTTAAACACCTATCAAATCATGGAAGTGCTCCGTGAGCATGTGATTCCTGTTGATAAAAACACGTTATTGAAAAGCAAGTCGATTCATGGCGGTCATGTGTTGTGGTTGGAAGATATTACGAAGCTGCAAACCATCATCGATCAACTGCAGCAGGTTCGTCTGCAATTGTCTAATGAAGTCGACTTGTTGCAACAAGAGGTTGAAACCAAGGCAAAGATTGTGCATTTGCAACATGAAAACTATTTATTGGATACAATTTTAGATCAAGTGGAACCTCATCTTGCGAAAATTAAATCACATCTTGATGAGTTGGAAACCGCAAAGCCACTTGTGAAACATCAACTTTTAATTAAAATTAATATCTTGGGGGCTTACATTAAGCGCCGCAGTAATTTAAGCCTTGCTTATGAAAGCCAACAACAAGTCCACCTGCATGACATCACAAACAGTTTTAATGAATCCTTATCGATGCTGGATTCCCTCGCTGTGGAAAGTGCGCTCTTGTTTCAAAAAGAGCTTGCCTTAACATTGAGACAGGCACTCTTGATGTATGATATGTTTCAAACAGTGCTGGAAACCTTGTATTTGGATTTATCAAAAGTTGTTGTTTCTTTATCACATCTCGACCATCAATTCATCTATGGCTTTCATTTGGAAACGCATCATTCAATGAATCATGATTTGCGTTGGTATTTGTTTGAAAACAAACTAAGAAACACTTACCAAGATATCGTTATCGAACATGAAAGCGATCATGTGTTTCACATCAACTTCAAGTTTAAAGCGGGTCATGACGATGCATAATATCTTTATTAATCCTGTGGTGCAGGCCCTGATTGGCACATGTTTGTTGTTTGGAGTTTTTGTGTTTTCAATTTTAATCATGATTCGTGGGTTACGTTTGGAACGATTTAAATTAAGCATGTTTGAAATCCTAGTGTTGGTACTGTTGATTCTTAATCTTCTACTAGTCATTGGCATGGATGCGCATTATCCGATGCATGCATTTTTTGAGATTTTAAGCAACGGTTATCTACAGATGATATTTATCGCATGCGTGTATGGGCTTTTGTTGTATTGGGTACTCATTGAGCGGCAGCTGGGGCATCAATCGCTTTCTGGTAATTCAGTTCGCGAAGCCATTGATAACTTGCCAGTCGCGATAGGTTTTGCGGATGAACAGGGGCTACCTATCTTAAGCAATCGCAAAATGCAAGCCATCTCGCAACAACTTACTAACCATCACTTTCGCAATGCCTTTGAATTTTGGGAGGGTAGTGTTGTGAATCACGAAACAAAGGTTCATAGTCAGGATCAAGTAGTCATTCAAAGTGATGATGTACATTGGCAAATCTCAAAACACAAGTACAAGATCAGTGATGATTATTTTATTCATGTCAACGGCATCAATGTTTCAAAAGTGTATGAACTGCACAATGAGTTGCAGCTTGAAAATGAGCGCTTAAATAATCAACAACAACGGCTCACAACGCTCCTACAAGATATTGAACAAATTAAAAAAGACGAGGAAACTTTAGCCTTAAAAATGCGGATTCATAACGAGCTTGGCAAAGTTATTTTAGCGAGCAAACAATACCTGCATGCGCAATCACCGCATGATTTAAACACCATCATCCATTTTTGGAATCAAGTCATTGAGAGCATGGGTGTCTCTGGTAATTATTTGGATGGTAGCGTGTTTGAGATGTATCAACAAATTAAAGATGCTGCTCATATGATTGGTTGTGAAATCGAAATAGTCGGGCAGCTACCCGTTGAAACGAACCACGGTTATTTGGTGATGATTGCGATCAAAGAAGCCATTATTAATGCCATGAAACATGCACGCGCTAATCGCGTTCATGTTGAAATCAATGCCATAGAAACAGGGTATGACATCATCATCAAAGACAATGGCACCTTCAATGGGCAGCCCTTGGTTGAAGGTGGCGGTTTAGCTTCTTTAAGGCAAAAAATCGAACAAGCCAACGGCAGCTTGCGGATTTTAGGCCACGAACAGGTGCAATTAAACATTCATTTACCTTATAATGAAGGCGAGGTGGTGTTATGACGCGTGTGTTAGTTGTTGATGATCAACGAACGGTTAGGCAATATTTAGAGACAATCATTGATGCCTCGCAACGCTATCATTTGGTGGCAGCGATTGAAAGTGCTTTTATGGCAGAAATGTATTGCGTTAACCACGATGTCGACTTAATTTTGATGGATGTGTACACTGCACATCGTGAAAGTGGTTTACAAGCCGCTCAAGAAATTAAAGAAAAATACCCGCATGTCAAAATCATCATTATCACATCCTTACCTGAGCATAGCTTTATTAAAAAAGCACGTGAAATAGGATGTGAGAGTTTTTGGTACAAAGATACCAGCGATTTGAGTTTATTGGAAGTTATGGATCGTACCATGGCAAATGAGTCGGTGTATCCTTTGGAGACTCCGATTTTACAAATTGGTAATGCCCAAAGTGATGAATTCACCAAACGCGAGTTGGAAGTGCTCCGTCACTTGGTTGCGGGTTTAACGCAACAAGAGATAGGCGAGCAACTTTTCATTTCCCATTCAACGGTTAAATACCACATCAACAGCATTCTTTCAAAGAGTGGTTACCATAACACGGTGCGCCTTTTAATTGATGTGGCCGAACAAAAGTTTATTATTCCTGATTTTTAAAATCAAGTTTAAATAAAACCTATCCTTTTGGATAGGGTTTTTTTATGTTTTTTTTGATAGACTAACTTTAGTGAGCAGTTATTTAACCCTAATTTGAAAGCGAGGTGTTAAACCTTGAAACAAGTCGTAGTAAGCATTCCAAATTCATTGCTTGCGGGGGGTCTTTGTTTGCATTTAAAAGATAAACATCAACTTAATGTTGTCACGCAACAGCGCCAATCAGAAATTCTGGCGACGTGTTTGGAAGTTAAAGCAGATATTCTGTTAGCGGAAGTGCGCGATTATCCGCCACTGACAATTATGGATTGGGTTAAGCATCATCAAGAAATTGTGAACCATTTACCGAACTGCAAGTTAGTCGTTATTGTCGATGAAAATAGTAGCCCGGAAGCTTCACTTGCGGTTAAGGAGGCAAAGAAAAAAGGACACCTGCATATGTTTTTCTTCAGTAGCGTGTCCGGTGAATATTTAAGTGCTGTGCTTGAGAGTTTATAAGTGGATGCAGCAATAATACATACCATCGACTTTATTTTTTGAGGGTTGCGAAATAAGCGATGGGCGCGTTGAGTACACCAGGGTAGGTGTATTGTTTTTTAATATGAACATGATCTTGCAACCAGTTGTATACAGCATGTGCTTCCTGCTTGCCATGTGGATGACCTGTATAAACGGTAATGCATAACCAACCATCATGTTTTAATAATGTTTTCGCATGCATAAGTGCTTGAATCGTAGTCCCTTGTTTGGTGGTTGAACTGCGATCACCACCTGGTAGATAACCACAATTAAACACAACCCCATCAAGGGGTTCCTTGATATGGTGTAGCATGTTTTCATGACCATCTAAAATTAAAATGACGTTGGTTTGATGTTGCACTTTGTGCTTGGTGTTGGCATAAGCTTGAGGGTTGATATCAAAAGCGTAGACCCTGTGGGCGTGTTCACTTAGAAACAAGGTGTCGTGGCCATTACCCATGGTCGCATCAACAACAACACTTTTTGGTGTCAAAACATCCAGTAACCACTGATGCGTTATGACGTTGATGTTAGTATGACGCATGGTATTTTCCTTGGTAGGTGTTGCGTTTCACCATTTCTTTATCAAGGTTATTAAGCACTACGCGTTTTTTAATGGTCCATAAGGGGCCGATTAAATCATCGACCAAACCATCACCAGTTAAGCGATGAATGACCATTTCTGGTGGCAGGACTTCCAATTGCCCAATCACAATGTCAATGAATTGTTCCATACTCAACAAATCAAAGGGGTTTTTCAAATAATCGTTCGCCATTTTCGTGCCTTTCAATAAATGCAACATGTGGATTTTAACCCCTGCCACCGGTTGTCGAGCAACCCATTTGGCACTTTCTAGCATCATAGCTTTATCTTCATAGGGTAAGCCATTGATGAGGTGCAAGACCACATCAAATTGTTTGGTGGCGCACTGTTTTAGAATCTTTTCAACCACATCGAGACCATGACCACGATTGATAATCTGATTGGTACGTTCATGGATGGACTGCACCCCAATTTCAATGGTAGTTGGCTTGCCGCGCGCTTGTTGATCAAAGTAGGCGATGGTTGCATCGCTTAAACAATCAGCGCGTGTGCCTAAGGCAACCCCAAGGTTATCGTATTGATTCTCATAAAAAGGATCATAGATGATTTTAAGGGTGTCCAGGGCCGCGTAGGTGTTGGTGAAAGCTTGAAAATAAGCGATAGGCTGCCCCTGCGGCCACTTGCGCAACATGATTTGTTTTTGATGCTCGTATTGCTTGTTGAGGGCAACACTGGCGTTTAAGGTGAAGTCGCCGCTGCCACGAATTGAACAAAAGGTGCAACCGCCCACGCCATTTTTGATATGCGGGCACGAAAAACCAGCATCCAACACCACTTTAAAAACTTTGTTGTTGAACTTCTTTTTGTAGTGGTAATTTAAGGTGTGGTAGCGCTTGTTGTCATCGCTGTATTTAAAAGGATTGCTTTTAATCATGCTTGCTCACTTTCCACTGATATTTTAACACAATTGTGGTGGTTGCATTGACAGAAATCGCTTGATATCTTATTATTATCTAAGATGCGATGAAAAGAAGTAGTAGTAAGTTTAAACCCTTCAGCGAGTCGATGGTTGGTGAAAATCGATGGGGGCAGCTTATGAACTCGTCTTGGAGCAAAGGATGATACCTTCGTGAATCTGCGTTAATGATATGAGGGCATAGCGATGGCTATGAACTAAGGTGGTACCGCGTGAATACGTCCTTAGAGTGGGCGTTTTTTTTATGATTAGGAGGATACGATGGAATACAACCATAAGAAGATTGAAAAACAGTGGCAACAATATTGGGATGAAAACCAGTCATTCTATACGAATGTTTTGGATTTTGAAAAAGAGAAACTTTATATTTTGGATATGTTTCCATATCCATCTGGCAATGGTCTGCATGTTGGGCATCCGCGTGGTTACACAGCTACGGATGTGCTAGTGCGTAAAAAACGCATGGAAGGCTACAACGTGTTGCACCCCATGGGTTGGGATGCTTTTGGATTACCAGCCGAACAATTTGCGCTACAAACCGGCAACCCACCAGCCGCGTTTACTAAGCAAAACATTGAGACATTCAAACGGCAAATCAAATCATTGGGGCTTTCCTATGATTGGAGCAAAGAAATCTCAACAACTGATCCCGAATATATGAAGTGGACGCAATGGATTTTCTTACAGCTACACAAAAAAGGCTTGGCCTATGTTGAAAACATGCCTGTTAACTGGTGTCCGGAATTAAAAACAGTGCTGGCTAATGAAGAAGTAATCAACGGCCGTTCTGAACGTGGCAATCACCCCGTGTATCGGATTTTGATGCGCCAATGGGTATTGAGGATTACAGAATATGCGCAACGTCTCTTGGATGATTTGGAGCTTGTGGATTGGCCTTCATCCACAAAAGAGATGCAAATCAATTGGATAGGTCGTAGCGAAGGGGCCAACGTTATCTTTAAGATCGATGGTCATGATAAAGAGTTTACAGTTTTTACGACCCGCTCCGATACTCTTTTTGGAGCGACGTATTGTGTGTTAGCACCTGAACATCCTTTTGTTGCGGACATTACAACCCCTGAGAACAAAGATGCGGTGGCAGCCTATTTGGAAGAAATTCAAACCAAATCGGACCTGCAACGCACAGAATTAAACAAAGATAAAACCGGTGTCTTTACTGGTGCTTACGCAATTAACCCGGTTAACAATAAAAAAGTACCCATCTACATTGCGGATTACGTGCTCATCAGTTATGGTACCGGTGCCATCATGGCGGTACCAGCCCATGATAGTCGTGATTATGAATTCGCAAAGAAATACAAGATCGACATCACGCCTGTCATTGAAGGCATCGATCCCGAGCTTGGTTATTTTGAAGGGGACGGTCCCCACATCAATTCTGATTTTATCAACGGTTTATCAAATGACAAAGCGCAAGCAGTCATGAACCAATGGCTTGTTGACAATCAAAAAGGGGAGCCGAAAGTGACCTTTAAATTACGTGATTGGCTCTTTTCACGCCAACGCTATTGGGGTGAGCCGATTCCAATTATTTTTATGGAAGATGGTACGGAGCGGAGCGTCGCGCTTGAAAATTTACCGCTTGAATTACCAGTTACGGATAATTATCATCCATCCGATAGTGGTGAATCACCACTGGCCCATCTTGATGACTGGTTGTATGTTGAAATTGATGGTGTCAAGGGCAAACGTGAAACCAACACCATGCCCCAATGGGCAGGCTCATGTTGGTATTACATGCGCTTTTTAGACCCTCATAACGACACTGAATTTGCCAGCAAGCAATTGCTTGATCATTGGTTGCCCGTTGATTTATACGTTGGCGGGGCTGAACATGCCGTCTTGCATTTGCTTTATGCGCGTTTCTGGCATAAAGTCCTTTATGACTTAGGCTATGTTTCCACGAAAGAACCTTTTATGAAACTGTTCCACCAAGGGATGATTTTAGGTGAAAACGGTGAAAAGATGAGTAAGAGTCGTGGAAATGTGCTGAATCCTGATGATTACGTGGAATCTCATGGTGCCGATACCTTGCGCGTGTATGAAATGTTTATGGGGCCGCTGGAAGCCTCCTTACCATGGAGTGACCAGGGCATGGATGGTGCACGCAAATGGCTTGACCGTGTGTATCGCTTGATTTTGAAAGAAGACAAGTTGGTTGCTACCAACAACCATCAACTTGATAAAGTCTACCATTACACGGTTAAAAAAGTGTCTCATGATATCGACACTTTGAATTTAAACACAGCGATTTCGCAAATGATGATTTTTGTCAATGAGGCTTACAAAGCCGACGAATTGTATGTTGAATACGCCAAGGGCTTCATTAAGATGTTTTCGACCTTTGCGCCCCATTTAGGCGAAGCCTTGTGGCAACATTTTTCCAAGGAAAACATTACCTATCAGCCATGGCCAACCTACGATGAAGCGATGTTGATTGATGAAGAAGTGGAAGTTGTAGTTCAGGTCAACGGTCGCTTGCGGGCGAAGTTGGTGGTTGATGCGGAAATTGAAAAAGAAGCACTCATCGAGTTAGCGCAAAACAACGCGAACGTTAGCGTGCATTTGGAAAATAAAACGCTTGTCAAGACCATCGTTATTCCTAAAAAGATAGTTAATTTCGTTGTAAAATAAAAACGGTCAGTCCTTAGGACTCACCGTTTTTTTATATTGATCCAAAGCATCATTGATTTCAGCACCTAGCAAAATCATAATTCCACTAATATAAAGCCATATTAGAAAGACCATGATTGAACCAAAGACACCGTACAAGGAATAGTTTGCGATGTAAGTAACATAAAGTACAAACCCATAAGATGCGACAATCCAACCAAGCAGTGCAACAAAGGCACCCGGCCAAATGGCACAACCGGGACAGCGCTCCGGTATGACTTTATAAAAGAAAGCCAGAATCAACAAGATGATAACTCCAGAAATGGCCCAACTTGAGCGACTTAACAACTCAAATAAAGCAAGCAGGTTGGGGAACACGTGTCCCAAAACTGGCAATATGGAAGCACCAAGGATTGGGATGATTAAGAAGACGATAAAAACCAAGCCCAACAACATGGTAAATACTAGCGCTAACAAGCGTTTTTTAAACCAATTCATGCGATGTAGTTGATTGTAGGCAACAAGCACACCGGTAATGATTGAATTAAAGGCAGCGCTCGATGCATAGATGGTTCCAATAAAACCAAGTGATAGCACCCCAAAGTTTTGGGCAGCGATCGATTGGATATAGTATGTCAACAGGTCCACGACATTGCTTGGTAAGAGCGGTTGAATTACATCAAGTAAATGAAACAATTCGACATCAAAATAACCAAGCAAAGCTTGGAGAAAGATGAGCATTGGGAAAATCGCAAGCGCAAAAAAATAAGCTAAGGCGGCCGCTGTGTAGGTAATCCGATGTTTTTGAAAACGTTGAATTAAATCGATGAGGATGGCTTTAATCATTGTTGGTTTGCCTCAAGGTGTAATGATGAATTTGTGGGTTGGCAAACAGCCGCATATCAAAACGGGTGGTACCAATCCCATTAGAAACATCCAAGATGATGGTTTCAACCGTTTGTGATTTTGGGTATTGTGTTGCGAATGGTACTTTGTAGATGGGACCAATCAGCGGCAAGGCAATTTGACCACCATGGCTATGGCCACTTAATTGCCATTGCGTTGGTGTGTTTGTTAGCTCACTGACGATATCAGGGGTGTGTGAAAGAGTGATAACAAGTTGTTGTTCATCCACATCTTGAAAAGCCTGTTTAATGTCTGGTTGCCCTAAGAGTTGGGAATCCAGTCCCACCAAGGTGATGGAATCAAATTGTTCATGATAAATTTTTACAGACTCATTCACGAGTAATTGAAAACCACTTTCTTGATAGATGTTGGCGATTAATGATTTCGTCAGTGATGATTCTAAATCATGGTTGCCGTACACCGCAAATTTACCGAGTGGAGCCAGCAAATTTTTAAACATTGATGTCATGGTTTCAATGGTGGTTTCCGATGGGTAGTCAACGGAAGGGTGATCAAATAGATCGCCCCCAAATAAGATAATATCTGGGTTTAAATCATTGATGGTTTCAATGAAAGGCATCAAACGCTCAGCATCCATGAATTTATTAAAATGCACGTCACTAAAAAACACAAGGGTCTTGTTATCAAACGCTGACGGTAAATTATCAAAGACGCGTGTTTGCACATCAATTTCAATGCGACGTACGCTTGCTTGTGTTAGTTCATAGTAAAATAACCCAAGTATCACAAGGGTTACAATTACTAAAAGGATACGTTTTAAAAGTTTTTTAATGGTCATGATTTTTAACCAATCTGTGCTGATTTTTGATTTAAAATAACAGGGATCACAATCGGATTACGATGGGTTTGTTGGTAGAGGAAAGGTTCCAAGGTACTACGAATCGTGTTTTTGAGTTCCCCAAACGTGGTTTTATGTTGCATTTGTTTCTTAAGGGCTTCATAAACTAAGTTTTCTGCTTCCTTTAATAGTGGTTGATTTTCTTTAATAAAGACAAAACCACGACTTACAATGCTGGGCTTGACCAAAATTTTATTGGTTTTGGAGTCAATCGATACAATGATGGCGACCAAACCGTTGTTGGATAAAATCTTACGGTCTTTGATTACCGCGGTTGATAAACCTGAAGCATCGTTACCATCCACATAAACATCGTCTGCGACAATGCGTGTCTTGGACAAATACGCTTGATGATCGCGTAAAATCACCACATCACCGTTGGAACAAATAAAGATATTTTCGGGTTTGACCCCGGTTTCAATCGCATGATAGGCGTGTTGCTTAAGCATTTTATATTCGCCATGCACCGGCATGAAGTATTTGGGTTTTAACAACTGCAACATGAGTTTTTGTTCATCCGAAGAAGCATGACCAGTAGTATGAATTGAGTTTAAGACAGAATTGGTTAAAACATTTGCACCGGAACGTGTCAGTTGGTTGACCACCTTGTTGACACTGTCACTGTTGCCAGGAATCGGTGAGCTTGAAAAGACAACCGTGTCACCTGGGATGACTTTGATGTAGCGGTGCGTGCCGTTGGCGATGCGCGATAAAGCCGCAAGTGGTTCACCTTGGGAACCGGTACTGATGATGCAGAGTTTGTTGGCCGGGATTTGATGCAACTGATCGGGTGTGATGAAGTGGCTATCATCGGCGGTAATGTGTCCTAATTTACGTGCAATCGAGACCACGTTTTCCATGGAACGTCCAAAGATGATGACTTTACGATCACAAGCAATGGCAGCGTCGATAATTTGACCGACGCGATAGACATTGGAGGCAAAGGTAGCGACAATTAAACGACCCGTGGTTTTGCGGGTGATCTCTAAGATGGACTGTGCCACTTTTTTCTCACTGATGGAAAACCCATCTACCCCTGCATTGGTGGAATCACTCATCAAAAGATCAATTCCAATTTGACCCATGTAGGCCATGATTTGATAATCCGAGTTTTCACCAATTGGTGTTAAGTCAAATTTAAAGTCGCCGGTGTGCACAATCCGACCATTAGGGGTGTTGATTAAGACACCGAGTGTATCCGGAATCGAGTGTACGGTGTTAAAAAATCCGAGTTTGAAATATTGAGTATCAACTTTCGAACGGTTGTTGATTTCTTCAATTTCAACATCGCGAATAATGCGTCGTTCGCTTAACTTTTTCTCAATGAGACCTTTTGCGAACTTTGGTGCGTAAATGATGGGCAAGCGCAACACTTGCATCAAAAAGGGGATGGCCCCAATGTGGTCTTCATGGCCATGGGTGATGACCAGCGCTTTAATTTTATGTTGGTTTTTGATCAAATGATTAAAATCAGGGATGACATAATCAACACCCCACATGGTTTCATCTGGAAACATGACGCCACAATCAACAATGATGATTTCATCGTTATGTTCGTAAACGTACATGTTTTTGCCAACCTCATTTAAGCCACCGAGCGCATAAATAAGTGTGTCATCCGCTTGGGTTGACGTTGTTTGGTTTAAATTATCACTAATGGTATTCATAGATTCTCTCTTTCAATTATTCAATGATTGTTGTATTTTCTTTAGCAAGCCATGGGTTTTCTTGATCAATGTAATCATAAAATAGGATGCCATTGAGATGATCGATTTCATGTTGGAGCACGATCGCTAGATAACCGCTTGCTTTGATTTCAATTTGTTGATTGTTAATGCAATCGTAAGCGTCAATTCGAACGCGTAAATAACGATGCACGTAACCAGGTTTTGCTTCCAGCACCGATAAACATCCTTCACCGGTTGCTAAAGCACTATAAAAGGGTGAGTGCGCAATAATTTTTGGATTCGCCAATGCATACTCAATCAAGGATGATTCACCTTGTTCATCAATGGTTTCAATTTCAACAACGATGAGTTGTTTTGAAACGCCAATTTGCGGTGCCGCAAGACCGACCGCTGGTCTTAATTTTTCTTTTTCTGCAAGATCTTCATTTTTTGAATCATGAACGTACTTACGCATCGCCATGATTACTTTTTGATCCACTTTTGATAATGGTGTTGTTACAGGTTGTGCCTTTGCTCGCAGCAAAGGATGTGGATCGATAAGGATACTATCCAAGTTAATTTTCATTATTAGCCTCAATCTCTTTTGACTCTAAACATTGTAACAAACTCTAGAGTCATTGTATAGTATAAAATATAAAAAATGCAAACAAATGCATTTTATAAGGGAGAATTAGCAAATCTTATTTGTGATTCGCTTTTTTTTGGTACAATAGTACCATAGAAATGGGGATGTGTTTTGTTTTCGATTTTTAAGA
>JAAZGU010000065.1 GCA_012511085.1 Erysipelothrix sp.
AACTCCTAGGGAGTTATATTTTTATGTTGTATTTAATGAGTTGTTTGTAGTATTCCGTTTGTTGTTCACGCGTTGCCTGCTCTTGGAGTTTACGAATCTCTTTATCCAATGTTTTGCGTGATAATCGATGCACCAAACTCGCATGCGTTGTGATGGCATCGTCCAAATCATCGTCCAGGCGTAAATCATAAACGACCATAAACCGCAAAGCCCTTAAAATTCGTAGCGCATCTTCGGATAATGAGCGATCTGCATTTTTAACACTAACTAAACGACGTTCATTGATGTTCTCAACACCACTGAAAAAATCAAGGATATCGTTGTTTGCATCAATGTAAATCGCATTCATCGTAAAATCACGACGCAGAGCATCCAACTGAATGTCATCGGTCGGTGTTACCGTGCTTGGATAGCGGTATTTAATGTACTCCCCTTCGATTCGAAAGGGTGTGATTGTAATTTCACGTGTTTGATGGGTGAAACTCACGTTGAGAAATTTCTTATCGCAAATAAAGTCATCGTAATTCGAAAATAATTTTTTTAATAACTCAATGGGAGCATCGGTTGCAATATCCACATCATCAAAAGTGCGCTTAAAAAGCACATTGCGAACACAGCCTCCAACAAAGTAGGCCTGATAATCATGTTCATTTAAAGATAATAAAATATCTCGATACAAATCCAACGCGTTCATGTTATCAGTTTCGACGTCGAGACATGGTAATGAAGCGTAGCATTTGTAGTAAGGTTGAAGCAAGTGCTGCGACGTATGTTAAGGCAGCCGCTGAGAGCATGCTACGTGCGTAGGTACGTTCATCCAAAGAGATGATACCTTCATCCACCAACAAAACAAGCGCGCGTTTTGATGCGTCAAACTCAACAGGCAATGTGATTAATTGGAATAATACGATAATCCCGAGCATGAAAATACCTGCTAAAAACAAGGATTGAATGTTCAATAAAAATCCAAAAATCAACACAATCCAGCCAAGGTTACCCGCAACAACCGCTGCTGGTAAAATCATGTTACGCAAGGCTAAAAAGCCATAACCTTGATGGTGTTGAATCGCATGACCAACTTCATGAGCTGCAACTGAGATTGCAGCAATTGAATTGGAACCATAAATGCCTTCTGATAATCTCACTTTTTTAGTTCGCGGATCATAATGATCTGATAATTGACCCGCTACCGCTTCAACGCTGACATCATGAATCCCTTGGCGCGATAATATTAATTGCGCCACATCCCGACCCGTGTAACGGGTATTGGCAGGCATTCTTGAGTATCGCGAGTATGCACTTTGTACTTTCATTTGTGCGCCAAACATCAGCACCACAGCTAAAAGATATAAAATGAAATCATAGCCTCCAAAAAATAACGGCATGATACCCCTCCTAACTAATTAAAAAGAAGCGTTACGCTTCTTGTTTTACAGCATCTTTTAAGGCTTTTGCAGGTCTGAACGACGGTGCTTTTGAAGCCGGTACTGCAATCGGCTCTTTTGTTTGAGGATTGTAACCGGTACGAGCGGCCCGTTCTTTAACCAAGAAGCGTCCAAAGCCACTAATTTCAACTCTATTTCCTTTAACTAATTCACTTTTGATTTCATCGAATAAAGCATCCACGTATTCTCCGGCTGCTTTTTTAGTAATCTCAAATTTTTCCGCTAAAGCTTCAGCCAAAGCTTTTTTATTAATAGATTCTGCCATAAAGGTACCTCCAATCTACCTCATAATAATAGCACTACTACTTATTTAATTCAATAATATTCAACCAAATGCACTATTTTAGGCACTATTTTTGTTTGATTTTAAAAAGTAACGAAGTTCCCGTAAAATCAAAGGTATCACGGATTTTATTTTCTAAATAGCGCTGGTATGAAAAATGCATCAGTTTTTGATCATTGACGTGTAAAATGAACGTTGGCGGTAGCACATCGATTTGCGTCATGTAGTATACTTTTAAACGCTTTCCTTTATGCACCGGTGGTGGATTCAACATCATTGCTTCTATCAATATTTCATTCAACACACTTGTGGCAATCCGATTTGTGGCATTCTCATACACTTCATTGATTAATGGAATGATTTGATGAATGCGTTGCTTGGATAATGCCGATACACTTAAAATTGGAGCATAAGCCATGTAGCCAAATGCGTTTTTAATTTCCTTTTCGAATTCAACAAATGGCTGCGCTTCTTTGTCCACAACATCCCATTTATTCAGTAAAATAATAATGGGTTTGTTCAAATTATGCGCGTAGCCTGCGACATGTTTATCCAGCTCAGTGATGGGCTCGCTGGCATCCAAAACAAAGCAAACGACATCGCTGCGTTCAATGGCGCTCAACGATCGTAGCAGCGCATACTTTTCAATTTTTTCATAGATTTTGCCACGCTTGCGAATCCCCGCTGTATCAATCACAACATAGTCTTGTTGATCCACTTTAAAGTGAGAATCTATGGCATCACGGGTGGTTCCGGGGATATCACTGACAATCACGCGCTGTTGGTTCAATAACGCATTGACAATCGATGATTTGCCGACATTGGGCTTCCCGATAATGGAAAAGGAAATACTCCCGTCCACTGCTTTAATGTGCTTCTGCGGCAACAACTCGACAACCCGATCGAGTAGATCGCCAACGCCAATCGCATGGATGCTGCTGATCGCAAACACGTCGGTGAATCCAAGATTATAAAACTCATACATGCGATCTTGGAAAGCAACATCATCGATTTTATTGACGGCCACAATCACTGGCTTTTTGCTTTTGTGAAGCGTCTTGGCGATGCGATGTTCATTTTGTGAGATTCCAATTTGAGCATCCACAACATAAATGATGACATCGGCCTCATCGATGGCGATTTCAACTTGCATCATCACTTCTTCTTTGAACATTTCATCCTTAAGAACAATGCCACCAGTGTCGATGACACGGATGTCCTTGGTCAACCAATTGCAAACACCGTATAAACGATCGCGGGTGACGCCTGGCTCATCCAAAACTATGGATGACCGCTCCCCTATCAATCGATTAAATAATGTGGATTTCCCGACATTGGGTTGTCCTACGATGGCAACGATTCCTTCAATCATTTTTTATCACCTTTTGATATTCAGCTTCAATTAAAGTCACAACCGCTTCAATAGTCAAATCGGATGTGTCAATTTCAATGGCATCCTGCGCTTTGATTAAGGGCGATTCCTTCCGATGAATATCCAAATAATCACGCTCATTAATTTCTTTTAATAAGATGTCATAATCAATCGGGATGCCCTTTTCAATGTTTTCAAGATAACGGCGCTTGGCGCGACTTTCAACGGATGCGGTTTGAAAGATTTTCAATTCTGCGTCTTTAAGCACCACGCTCCCGATGTCACGGCCATCCATCACAACCCCTTTATTTTGGGCAATCAAGCGTTGTTGTTGCACAAGATTGGCACGTACTCCTTTAAAAATTGATACTTGCGCTGCCGCTTTTGAAACTTCGTTGTTACGAATGGCGTGCGTCACATCCATACCATTGCAAAGCACTCGATCATCGCTTGTGAGTTCAATCTTGCTTGCTTGAGCAAGTTTTGTAATCGCCAACTCATCGTGAACATCCACAGCTTGTGTAAGTGCTAAAAAAGCAATGCAACGATACATTGCTCCTGTATCAACATGGACATAATTTAGACGTTTCGCTAAAACTTTAGCAATTGTACTTTTACCGGACGCCACCGGACCATCGATGGCAATGTTTATTTTATTCATATGATTCCTTGAAGTTGCAATACAAAGTAAATGCCATAAGCAATCACAAACAGAAGTCCTAAAATAAAGACAACTAACAACACATTTACCAACTTGTTGGTCACATTCATCTTTTGATTAACATCACTTAAGTTGTGTTCCATGGTTTCAATAATCTGTGTCAGTTCTTGTGTTTTCGTTAACCACAAGTCCTCGTCATCTTCTGGCTCCACATCACTAAAATGTGTTTCATCAACTTCATCAATTTTCGCAAGCACATCCTCGATTAACTCATCATGATCTGCTGCAAATATTTCCTGGATGGCTTCATGTTTTTCTTGTTCGGTGACGGGCTCTGGTTCTGCTTCGACCATCACCGCCTCACTTTGAAGCATGGACTGAATAATGTTTTCAGTTGTTTCATCTGCCACGCGTGTTCCCGCTTGCAAATTATAATCTTTGACTTCATCAATAAACTGACTTAAGAGCTCATTATTTAAGAAATCGTCTGTATCTTCATTAAACAAATCTTGATAAGCCTTTGTCTTTGCATATTTTGGTTGATAGTTTTGGGGGGCTCCAACATCTTCAACTTCATATTTCTCATCAACCATTGACAAACGTTTCGCAAACGGCGCCAGTGCATCATGATAATTGATTTTTTCCACATCTTGGGCTATCTTTTCCCTGAGTTGTGCATATTTTTTTATGCGTGTTTGATTATCCATAGTCACCCTCCATACTGAAAAACATTATATCATATTTAAGTTTGTAAATTAAAAACTTATGGTTTTTCCATAAGTTTTTGTTCGCTTATTTCTTGCGGTTGGTAATTTTGTAACCAACGCAGGATAATTGGTTTTAGTTTGGGATATAAAATGACATACACAATCGTTATAATTGTCCCCTTCAATAAGTTAAAAGGTGTGAAGGTCGATAGTATCAAACCCATACGATAGTTAAAACCTTGCGGTAACCCAAACAAGTTAAACGTAATAAAATAGTTGACAAACATCATGACAACCGTCATGAGTACGGTACCAATGATACCTGAAATCCATTTAAACTTCTTGTCATCATAACGATACAAGATCACAATCGGTAGCATGAGCGCCACACTTGCGGCAAAGTTAGCGATTTCACCGGAATAGATAGGTTCCTTCATCAAAAACATCGCATGTAAGATGTTTTTAAGCAGCTGCACCATCACACCGGCAGTAGGTCCTGCTGCAATCCCAGTTAGGATAGCCGGAATATCACTAAACTCAAACTTTAAAAACGGTGCGGCTGGAAATAGAAAGCCAAAGGGAATTTCAAAGAAATAAAGCGCAAAGGCTAACCCTGACATAATCCCTACTAAAGAAAACACGCGGATATTTTGTTTTTTCATTTTTTCCTCCTTACAAATAAAAAAACCGAGAAATACCCGGGCAAATTAAAAAGAAAGTATGTACTTCTTTCATCCAGACTATACTGTCGCCACTAGAATCACACTAGTTCATGCCATATGGCTCGCGGGGTTTACCGCCGGTCGGGAATTGCACCCTGCCCTGAAGTATTGCATTGACATGATAGCAAGGTTTCTTTAGCTTGTCAAGAATTTAACAACCCCTTTTCTTCATAAAAAAAATTGCCGTTTGGCAATTTTGATTTAGGCTCGCGATGTGTACTTTCCATCAGCGGTGGAAACCAAGATAACTTCGTCTTGATTGATAAATAATGGCACCCTAATTTCAAGGCCAGTTTCCAAGACGGCGTTCTTTTGGGCACTGGTGGCCGTGTCGCCTTTAACTGCCGGTTCGGTTTCAATAACCTTTAAAGCAACCTTGTCAGGTAAAATGATGCCAAGAATCTCGCCTTCAAACATGGAAATCACGACGTTTTCATTGGGTTTTAAAAATTTCAATTCCCATTCCATGATCGTTTTAGCGATCTCAATCTGTTCGTAGGTGCTATTATCCATAAAGACAATGTTGTCGCCATCATCGTAGAGATAATTCATCTCTTTGCGATCAATTATGGCGGGTTTGACTTTGTCGCCACCGGTGAATGTGATCTCCAAAATGGTCCCTGTGCGTAAATTTCTAGCTTTGGCTTTCACTATCATTTGGCGTAAAGCTGTCTTATTATGAGAAATATCCAACACAACATAAATGTTGTCTTCGTGCATGAATGTTACACCAGGTCTTAAATCATTAACTAAAATCATAATTATATACTTCCTTCCGTTTTATATTTTAAATCTTTGGGGAGTTTTGTCAACACTTCACAGCCATCCTTAGTCACCCGCACCACATCTTCAATCCGGACACCACCCAAACCTTCGACATAAATACCAGGTTCAACCGTCACGACCATGTTTTCTTCTAAAATAACATCGCTGTGTTGATTTAAACGTGGAAACTCATGAATATCGATGCCAAGTCCATGGCCGGTGCCATGATTAAAATGATCACCATATCCACCATCCGCAATCACTTGACGCGCAATACCATCAATAACTTTTGAAGAAACTCCTGCTTTGATGGCTTGGATGGCCAGTTGATTGGCAGTTAACACAGTATTATATATTTCAATAAGTTGCTTGTTTGTGGGTGGACTCATAAAAAAGGTGCGTGTGCAGTCACTGCAGTAAAAGTCATAAACAACACCCCAGTCAATGGTCACAATATCATCTTTCTCAAGCAGTTTGTCCGAAGCTACACCATGAGGCATGCTGGATCGTAGACCACTCGCAACAATTGTATCGAATGAAAAACGTTGGGCACCTAATTTTTTAAGTTCCACTTCCAGTAAATCCACCACATCACGCTCCGACATCCCAACTTTAATGTGATCGAAAACATTCAAATAGACTTGATCACCAAGTGCAATCGCTTGCTTCAATTGTTCAATTTCAGTGGCATCTTTAATGGCACGCAAAGCCATAAGGTCCACTGCCATAAAATTAGCGTCCACGCGATCTTTAATGGCCATCGCCCGTGTGTAAGTTAAGTGACTGCCATCAAAACCGAGCCGCTGCACTTCATCCAAGGATAACTTGGCTTGTAACTTTTCGATAAAGTCATCAAAGCTTTGATCATAAACGACGATTTCAAACTGCGGACACTGTCTTTGTGCCTGAAGATGATAGCGATAATCAACTAGCAAATAACGATTGGCCATGGTCAAAAGCACCGTTGCGGTTGTGCCCGTAAATAGTGATAAATAATAAACATTGCTTGGATCTTCGATCAATATCGCATCCAGCTGAT
>JAAZGU010000066.1 GCA_012511085.1 Erysipelothrix sp.
CATCTTTCGTCACAAAAACTTCACCGTGTTGATAGGGGGACATGGTCCCTGGATCCACATTAATATATGGATCAAATTTCTGCATAAAAACCTTCAACCCGCGGTTTTTAAGTAGCCTGCCAAGTGATGTCGCAATGATCCCTTTACCAATACCACTCACTACCCCTCCAGTAACAAAAATAAACTTCGCCATGATTTCTCCTTTAACATATAAAAAAAGCGCACCCTCTTGAGGAGGCGCCTTGCCCTTTATAATTTTAACAAATCAAAACTAAACCTTCAACATAAACATGAACGATTAATCGAGATCCTCATCCTTTTCCGATTCTTCTTCCTCATCATCAAAGTCAAAATCAAATTCATCGTCCAAATCATCATCGTCATCGATCGCAATTTTACTTGTATCAAAGTGTGATTCATCAAAACGATATTTCTTTTTTAGGTCCCAAAGATTATTAGCCAAAGGTAAAAAACGGGAGTCCAGCATCATTGCGGAATAAAATTTATCAATCTTGCGATCAGCCATTTCTTTTGAAAATC
This sequence comes from Erysipelothrix sp., assembly GCA_012511085.1. Taxonomy (GTDB): domain Bacteria; phylum Bacillota_I; class Bacilli_A; order Erysipelotrichales; family Erysipelotrichaceae; genus UBA6182. Next base: position 541 of record JAAZGU010000066.1, read on the forward strand.
CAAGTTTCGTACAAACTTCTGACCACAATGTCGCAAACGGGACTTCATTGTTGTTTTGTAGAAATTCAAAGGCAATATCCGTCATTGATTTATTACTCATATTCTCTCCTTACATACTTTCAGGTGCACTCACACCAATTAAACTTAAAGCATTCGCTAATGTTATTTTAACGGCTTTGACCAAAGCCAGCCGTTGTGACGACAAGTGTTTGTTATTTTCATCCAAAACATGGCATTCACCATAGAAACTATGGAAAAGTTGCGCTACTTTTTGAATGTAGTTGGTGATTTTATGCGGTTGGCGTGTCAGCGCGGTGTCTTCCACAACGTAGACAAATTCATTGAGATGTTTCATCAATTCAATTTCCTTAGGATGCACCAAATCATCCAATTGGGTGCCCATTTCATAGGCATCGCTCACTTTTAAGATGGAACATACCCGCGCATGTGCGTATTGAGCATAATATACAGGATTTTCGTTGGATTGCTTGCTTGCCATATCCAAATCCAAATCCATCTGCGTGTCACTGGCCTTGCTTGCATAATAATAGCGCAAAGCATCTTTACCGGCAATCTCAATCAACTCTTTTAAAGCCACAGATTTTCCCGAACGTTTCGATAGTTTGAATTCTTCACCATCTTTAATCATGCGCGCCATCTGAATGATGTCAATTTCTAAGGTTGCCTCAACTTGCAGCGCTTCAATGGCTGCTTTTAAACGCGTGATATAACCATGATGATCCGCCCCTAAAAAGTCAACCATCCATGCATAGCCACGGTTGATTTTATCCAGATGATAAGCAATGTCAGGCAACAAATACGTGTAACTTCCATCACTTTTACGCAACACGCGATCTTTATCATCATCAAACAAGGTTGTTTTTAACCACAATGCTTGATCTGCTTCATACACCATATCCAATGATTGTAACCGCGCCAATGCCGCTTCCACAAGTCCTTGATCACGCAAGGCTTGTTCACTTGAATACACATCAAACTCAACATCAAAAGCATGCAAGTCAGCTTTGATTTTATCAAGCTCCGCTTTTAAACCGTATTGTTTAAAAGCTTCAACATGCTCATTTAAATCATCACTGAGGTAGGCATCCTTAACTTCAGCCTGCAAGGCTGCCGCAATTTCAATCAAATCATCACCGTGGTAGCCATCTTCCGGCACCGCCACATCAAGATCAAAGGCTTGATAATAGCGCGCTTGCAGTGATTTAGCCATGTTGTGAATTTGATTGCCGGCATCGTTCACGTAAAACTCACGCAAGACATCATAACCCGCAAAGGCCATGATGCGTGCCACGCTATCACCAATCGCGGCACCACGGGCATGGCCCGGATGCAAATCACCGGTCGGATTGGCGGATACATATTCTAAATTTATTTTTTGATTTTGACCCATGTCACTACGGCCATAATCATCCTGTAACTGTAAAATCCGTAAAATATTGCTTGCCAGCACCGATTGTTTAATAAAGATATTAATAAAACCAGCACCTGCCACATTCACAGCTTCCACAAGCTTCATATCGAGCTTGTCGATGATTTCCATCGCAATCACTTTTGGATTTTTACGCAAGGGTTTCGCAAGCCGCATCGCGACGTTGGTCGCATAATCACCTAAACTTGTGTCCTTGGGAATTTCAATCACAACAAAATTTTCATCGATGCGATAATCAAAGGCTTTCAATACCGCATCAATCATGACTTGTTTTAATTGTTTTTCAATGTCATATTTCATTGTTTACCTCCCAAATCATCGTGATTGTATCGATAGCTTCTGCTTCAAGATACAAATCATACACCACCTTATAATAACCAGGCTCAATGACAAGTTCACGACACTCACTCATCAAATAATAATCACCGTAGTCGCTTTCTTTCAACATCACGGTGCGCTCATTGATTTTAAAGTGGCAATACGTGTTCGAAGGACCTAAGCGCATGCATGCGATTTGATGCGCATCCACACTCACAAACACTTGATGATCTGCATCTTCGTGATAGGCAAGATGCACGCCATCCCCATCCTTTTCATAAAAGCGTAGGGGATAGGTTTGGGTTTTTAAAGCAGGGTCACTTAAAGAAGTCTGAGTCACATCAATATCTTTTATTTTTCTCTTACGCATAGGCCTTCCTTTATCTTGTAAAATTATAATCAAAATGCCCTATAAGTCAAGTCAAAACCATGTTTTTAAGCCCTCACTTGGTTTTAAAAACCGAATTAAATCGGTTTATTTTGTTGCATGTAGTTTTCAATCGCTGCCGGTGTTTTAATGATATGCTCTGATAAATTCACAGGACCCGCATCCGTAATCAGGATGTTGTCTTCAATGCGGATGCCCAGGTTCAAGGATTCAAAGTATAAACCAGGCTCCACGGTGATGACATTGCCCGCCACCAACGGCGCGTTATCCAAATAACCAACATCATGAGTATCAAGTCCCAGCATGTGACTGACACCGTGGTAATAAACATCCCTAACTTCACTGGCAGCTTGAATAAAACCAAGTGCGACCAAACGTTCTTGATAATGTTCAATCACAAGGCGATTGAGATGCGCCATCGTGACACCAACTTGACATGCCTCAATGACTTTATCCATGGCTTCCAACACAACCCCCATTAAGGTGCGCTGTTCATCACTAAATTGACCATCACTTGGAAAGGTGCGTGATATATCCGCACAATAATAAGCTTGCGTTGCCCCCACGTCCGTCAAAATTAAAGTGTCGGCTTCGATGGGTTGATCATTTTCAATGTAATGCAAGATGCATGCGCGCCCACCTGCTGCGACAATCATGTCAAAGGCAGGTTTGGAATTGTATTTTTTAAGCACGTATTCAAACTCTGCTTGCAACTCATATTCATATTTACCACTTTGCGTGTTTCGTAACATCGCCAAAAAGGCTTCATTGGTAATGTCGATGGCTGCTTTCAGCTTTTGAATTTCAAGTTCATCTTTAATAGCACGCAACCCTGCAATGAGCGGGTAAGCGTTGTTTACCGGCAACAACCACTGCTTGCGCAGGGATTGCGCAAAGGCTTCACCCGTGCTTTGAATGTCACTTTCACTTAAACGTTCGCTATCAACGTACACGTGCTTGATTGTGTTACGTGTCAACCGCTGTTGAAGCAGGCCTTTGAATTGACTGAGATAATAGACTGTATCAATGCCTGAAATCGCCTGTGCTTGCGCTTGCGTCATGTATTTGCCGTTCCACTTTTCCAAGTGTGGATCAATGTCACGCACAAACAACCATGTTTGATGTTCATGGTTTAATTTGTTAAGCACCAGCACCGCTTGCGGTTCATCAACACCGGTTAAATAGTAAAAATTGCGATTGACTTCAAACGGATAGGTAGCATCCGCCGATTTTTTAATCAAATCACCCGCAAAAACAAACAACATGGATTGGTCATCCATCATTTCAAACAGTTTTTTGCGACGTCTTATATATTCTTTCATCGTATTGAGCGCGGGAAGAACACTTTCTTATCTTCCTTTTCCTTTCCTAATGTAATGGCTTTAACTAAATTTGAAGCATGGGATAGCTCCATTAAATTGTTGGCTTCATCCGCAATTAAAATGGATGCTTGTTCTTTGATTGCGTAGGGAAAGTAAGGCGTTTGTTTCGCTTCATCCACAACCAAATAATACGCTTCATCAAAACCTGCTGCTTTAACTTTTGCACGCATCACTTCCACTTGATCACCGTTGGTAATATCAACATAATCAAAGAGGTCACGATTGAGAATGCGTTGCGCTAAATCAGCGGCAATCGGATCTTCCAAGGTGCTTGCCTGCTTGCATAAATGCAGAAAGGTAGATTCATCCATCATCAAAAACTCGGCGTTGCTTATGGGTCCCCCACTTAAAAAGGGATGCAGTTTCAACAAATGGTTTGCAAGTTGTTTGTGTTGGTACAAATATTTCAAACGTTTGAAGTAACTTTGAAGCAAAGCTTCCACACTGCGACTAATGGGATGAAAATACACTTGCCAGTACATGTGATAGCGGGCCAAGATGTAGTCCTCAATGGTGTGCACGCCTGTCTTTTTAATGACGAGCGTATCATTGACAACTCGCATGGTTCGAAACATGCGCTCCAAATCAAACTTGCCATAACTGGTACCACTGAAGTAGGCATCCCGTAGCAGGTAATCCATGCGATCGGCATCCAATTGCCCTGAAATGACTTGCGACAACAAGGGATTTGCATGCTGATGTTTTAAAATATCAACAATCGCTTGTGGCAATTCTGGATGTGCTACTTTTAATAATTCATGAATGCTTGAGTCGCCTTGTATCAAGGCAATCGTAAAACGTTCATGGCGAATTTGAAGTAAATTTTCAAAAGTATGGGAAAATGGACCATGCCCGATATCATGAAGCAGGGCCGCACACAGCAAACTCATTTGATCCAATTCACTAAGGTGCTCAACACCGATGACTTCGTTAATGATGCGACGTGTGATTTCATACACGCCCAAGGAATGGGAAAAACGACTGTGCTCAGCACTGTGATAAACATACATTGCAGGTCCAAGCTGATGAATGCGGCGTAAACGTTGAAATTCTGGTGCGTTAATGCAATCCCAAATCAGTTGTTTATCCACATGGATGTATTCATGGATGGGATCGCGCATGACTTTCATTTCAGACATGGTTTTAAACATGGTATCACCCAAATTGACTTAATCTTTCCTTTATTTTGTCATAGCCAAGCAACTTGAGGGTGTTCACTAAATCAGGACCATGGCTTTGGCCGGTGGCCGCGACCCGAATCCCCATGAAAAGTGCTTTCCCTTTGATGGCTGTCACATCTCTGACAAGGTTAATGGTTGCCTTGATGTTGTCATAATCCCAGGTGGTCGGCATGTTGTCATAAAATGCCTTTGCCACACGTTGGGTGCTTTCACTGGCCATCACTGCTTGTGCTTCTTCATTTTCAATTTCATAATCTTTAAAAAACAAGTCCGCTAGGCCAACAATCTGTTGACCGTATGATAATTGTTCTTGATACAACAACAACAAATCATCGATCCATTCTTGATCAAGTTTGTGACAATCGTAATTTTCACACAAGAACGGTTGTGCTAAATCACGCAATTGCTCCAGGCTTAAGTTTTTGATGTAGCGGTTGTTGATCCAAGTTAACTTCGCAACATCAAACATGGACGGTGACTTAGACAAACGCGTCTCATCAAATTGCTCAATGAGTTCCGCTTGCGTAAACAGTTCTTCTTCTGAATCCGGTGACCATCCTAGAAGTGCCATGAAGTTAAACATCGCTTCTGGCAAATAGCCCAATTCTTTGTATTGCGACATAAACTGCATGATGGATTCATCACGTTTGGATAATTTCTTGCGTTCTTCATTGACAATGAGCGTCAAATGACCAAAACGCGGTGGTTCCCACTTAAACATTTGATAAAGCATGAGTTGTTTGGGCGTGTTGCTTAAGTGTTCTTCGCCCCGCAACACATGCGATATTTTCATCAGGTGATCATCAATCACTACCGCAAAATTATAAGTTGGGATGCCGTTGGCTTTCATCAATACCCAATCGCCAATGTCTTTGGATTCAAAAACCACGGTATCGCGAATCATATCATCAAATTCATAGGTTTCATGATCAGGTACCCGAACACGAATCGTAAATGGCAGGTTGGCTGCTTCTTTTTCAGCACGTGCTTCCGGTGACAAATACAAGCATTTGCGATTGTATTTGGTTGCGGCTACGCCTGCGTCTTTTTGTCTTTGATAATCAGCTTCTAGCTCTGCTTCCGTACAAAAACACTTGTAGGCATGGCCTGCTTCAAGCAATTGTTTGGCGTACTTTTGATAGATATCCAAACGTTCCATTTGCCGATAAGGTCCCACATCCTTAGGATTTTCTGGTGACTCATCCGGAACAATCGACAGCCATTTCAAGTATTCAAGCTGGGATTGTTCACCCCCGGCCACGTTGCGAGACACATCGGTGTCTTCGACTCTCAAAATAAAGTCGCCATCGTAATGTTTTGCGAATAAATAATTAAACAAAGCCGTCCGCGCGTTACCAATGTGCAAATGCCCTGTTGGTGAGGGCGCGTATCGAACTCTAACTCTTTTCATATGCTTTTCCTTTTCTATAACTAGTGCCTTATTATTATACACCATCTTTGCTTTTTCTAAAAAAAAAGGGCAGTGCCCTAAACTTTTATAAATTGTTCAACATCAATCACAAAGATTGTTGCACCACCGACTTGAACTTCGACTGGAAATGCTGCGTACCTGCCAATATCATAGGATGCGGTGGAAGGCACGACTTCCGTCCGTCGTTTGCTTTCATTTCCAATTATTTCGATTACTTTTTCTACCTTTTCATCATCGGTACCGACAATGATTGTTGTGTTTCCAGAACGTAGAAAGCCTCCCGTTGTCGCAAGGCGGGTCAC
>JAAZGU010000067.1 GCA_012511085.1 Erysipelothrix sp.
CGTTATGCATGTTCAAGTGCCGCGGGTGGTTTAAAAATGGTGGCGATTGGTTTGGTACCGGAACTGACCAGTGAAGCTGCCAAACGTGCGGCTTTAAGTGGCGGTGCCAAGGTTTTAAAAACCTACGGTTTTGAGCTTAACCAACAAGAATGCGCTGAGATTGAACGCTTAGCACCGGACATCATTTTGTTTACCGGTGGCATTGACGGCGGCAATCAAAAAGTCGTTTTTCATAATCAGAAGATGCTGTGTCAAATCAAGCATCGTTGCCCCTTAATTTATGCAGGCAATAAAACCATCGCCGATCAAGTGCGTGTCGGTTTAAAAGCTTGTGGCTGGGAAGTGTACGTTGTGGATAATGTGATGCCCGCCATCAATGAATTAAACATCGATCAAGCACGTGATACGATTCGCGATGTGTTTTTAAATCATATCATTCACGCCAAAGGTTTATCACAAATTGAAAAGACCATCGAAAACATCATGATGCCAACGCCTTCAGCGGTTCTCAAAGCCGCAGAACTTTTGTGTGAAGGCACAACGCGGGTAAAAGGCATTGGTGAGTTGATGATTGTGGATGTCGGGGGTGCTACCACCGATGTACACAGCGTTGCCAAAGGTTAACCAAAAACAAGCAACGTCATTATTAAAGGCTTGCAGGAACCTTATATCAAACGCAGCGTCGAAGGTGATTTAGGGGCTCGTTACAGCTTACCGACCTTAGTGGATGCGGTGGGTAAAGAAGTCGTTGCGAGTGTCATGGGGACCTCGATTGCGACCGTGCAACAAATCGTGGAAGACTTGATGTGTCATCCCGAATCGTTTGCCAATGAAGCGGGCTTATTAAAAACCTTTGATGATGTGGCGGCTGAGATTGCGGTGAAAGAATCGACCACGCGTCACGCAGGTTTTCTGCAGGTGCATTACACGCCTTTTGGAACTGTTTATGAACAAACTGGAAAAGATTTAACGGGGGTCTTGCATGTGATTGGAACCGGTGGTCCACTGGTACATCATCACAACATTCATTCAGCGCTCAAGGCCAGCCAGCATGACAACCGGAACCCGCTCAGTTTAAAACCGCATGCGTCGCGGTTTTATCTGGATCGTGATTATATTATTTCAACCATGGGACTCTTATCAACCCATTATCCCCACGAAGCATTGACCTTATTAAAAAGGCATTTAGTTGAGGTGTAAAATGAATATTAAAAACAAACGTTTGGATGATCAATTGTTTGAGAACATACAAAAAGATGTTTTGACGCATTATCAAACCGGCAAGGACGTCGATTTTGAAAATGCGGTGCAGAACTTTAAAAATCAAAGCAAGGCGCAAAATTTTGCGCATGTCATCGCCCAAGCTCAAAAGGACAACCGGATTTTAATTCAACCACGCAGTGGCGTCGCCGATTTAGATAAACAAATTGAACTGGTCAATTACTTACAAAAACATGGGCAAGCGGATTGTTTGTCCGCCACCATCGACAGTTACACACGCCATAATCGTTACGATGAAGTTGAAAAAGGCTTGGCCCAGTCCATCAAAGAAGGGCGTTCTTTGCTCAATGGTTTCCCGGCGGTGAATCATGGCGTTGCAGGCAATCGTAAACTAACCAGCAGTGTTGAAGGTCCTATGCAAGTGCGTCATGGAACCCCGGATGCGCGTTTGTTGGCGGAAATTACCCTGGCCGGTGGCTTCACTTCCTTTGAAGGGGGCGGCATCTCTTACAATATTCCTTATTCAAAAAACATCTCGCTTGCGAAAACGATTTATGACTGGCAATACGTTGATCGTTTGATTGGCAAATACGAGGAAGCCGGAATAACCATTAATCGTGAACCCTTTGGACCCTTAACCGGGACTTTGGTGCCGCCTTGCATCAGCCATAGCGTCGCCATCATGGAAGCCTTGTTGGCAGCCGAACAAGGGGTGAAAGACATCACCGTTGGTTATGGTCAAAGCGGGCATTTAATTCAAGATGTAGCCGCGATTCGCACTCTAGTTTCATTAACGCGTTATTACTTGGAAAAATTCAACTATAAAGATGTGACCTTAAGCACAGTCTTCCATCAATGGATGGGCGGCTTTCCTGCGCATTATGCGCAAGCCTACGGAGTGATTGCTTATGGAAGTGCCACCGCTGCCTTAGCGGGTGCCAGCAAAGTCATTGTGAAGACACCCCATGAAGCCTTGGGAATTCCAACCGCTGAAGCGAATGTGGAAGGCTTACTAACAACCCGCCAAGTGGTGGATATGCTGGTTGATCAAAAAATGAAAGACAACAAAATTTTAGCTTTGGAAATGGATATTATCACACGTGAAACGCAAGCGATTGTCAACAAACTGCTTGAACTTGGTAATCAAGACATCGCCCAAGGTGCCATCATTGGCTTTAAGAGTGGTGTTATTGACATCCCATTCGCACCGAGTCAACTCAACCATGGGCTGGTGTTACCGGCGCGTGATAACGACGGTGCGATTCGGATTTTAGAAATGGGGCATTTGCCTTTTGATGATGACATCAAAGCCTTTCATGAAAAGCAATTAAAAGAACGCGCGCATGCGGAAGGGCGGCCGGTTGATTTTCAAATGGTGGTGGATGACATCAACGCCATTGCCGATGGCAAACTGATTGGTCGCAAAGGAAAACATAACGATGAAAATTAAAGATGTAATATGCAGTGCTGGTGTCACTGGGTTTTATTTTGATGATCAACGTGCCATTAAAAACCACGGTGTTGTTGATGGTGCCATGTATCAAGGCGCACCCATTACGCCGGGTTTTCATGCGATTCGCCAAAAAGGAGAATCGATCAGTGTCATGTTGGTCTTGGAAGATGGCCAAATCGCCTACGGGGATTGTGCAGCGGTTCAATATTCGGGAGCCGGGGGTCGTGATCCGCTATTTGTTGCGGAGACATACATTGACATCATTGAAAAATACATTAAACCGGTGTTGGTTGGCGAAAAACTTGATTCATTTCGTCGCTTAGCGGTTGTTGTGGATTCCTTGATGAATCCTGAAACGAACACGCAGTTTCATACTGCAATCCGCTATGGTATCACGCAAGCCTTGCTGGATGGGGTTGCGAAGTCAAAACGACAACTCATGGTCGAAGTCATTGCGGATGAATACGATTTAGAAATCAGTGAAACACCAATTAAAATATTTACGCAATCGGGCGATGATCGTTATCTCAACGTTGATAAGATGATTATCAAAGAAGCAGCAGTGTTGCCCCATGGTTTAATCAACCACGTGCCAAGTAAACTTGGTGAGCACGGTGAAATTTTATTGGACTACATCACGTGGTTGCGACAACGTATTTTAGATAAACGCTTAAACGATGCCTACCATCCCATCATCCATATTGATGTGTACGGTACGCTTGGTATGATTTTTGATTTGGATCACATGGTGGCGTACATGAAAAAGGCAGAAGCTGCAGCCCATCCTTTTGAATTGTATGTGGAAGGCCCCATGGATGTGGAAGATAAAGACTTACAAATCAAGCACATGCAAAAGCTACGGAGCAAGCTGGAAGCCCACGGCAGCAAGGTTAAGATTGTTGCGGATGAATGGTGCAACACCTTGGGTGATATTAAGGATTTTGTCGATGCCAAAGCCGGCCATGTCATTCAGATTAAAACACCGGATTTAGGGGGCATCAACAACACGATTGAGGCAATCTTATACTGCAAAGCCCATGGCATGCTGGCCTACTTAGGTGGCACCTGCAACGAGACTGATCGCAGCAGTCAAATCAGCGTGCACATCGCCTTAGCAACCCAACCCGATCAAATGTTAGCGAAGCCGGGTATGGGGGTCGATGAAGGCTATATGATTACCTACAATGAGATGGCGCGTACCTTGGCGCTTTTAAAGCGTCGATAGTTGATTTGAACCTTGAAATCGTGATGCAAATCACGATTTTTTATGTTTTTCTATAGTATAATAGACGCGGAGGAATAACAATGAGTGAATTAATTGATAACCAAAGCAAACGCCAAGCAAAATTACAAGATTTAATTCGGCGCGTTCATAATCAGGAAGGGAGCCTGGAAGCACTGACGGAGGAGTTCAAACAAGAGTTTGGCTACATTACCGGTGCGGAGTTAGCGGAGATGGAATACAACCTCGTCGCAGAAGGGGGCGTCACTATTGAAGAGATTCAAAGTTTGTGTGATGTGCATGCTTCTGTCTTTAAAGGCACCATCCAACAACTGCACAGCGACATGCTGACGGTGAACCCGATTGAAGAATTTGAAGAAAACAATAAATACATCCAAGAGAAGGTTGATGCGGCTTATGCGGTGCGCGAGCAAGCGGATTTAAGCTTTGAAACCTTGCAGGATTTCATCTTGGATTTTGAAACGCATTTTGATTCCATCAAGGACCATTATGCCAATAAGGAAAACATTCTGTTTCCATTTTTAGAGAAACGCGGCATTGAAACGATTCCGCAAGTCATGTGGGGCGTGGACAATCAAATCCGGGATGCCATTGATGCAACCATGCAGGCTGCCAATGAAGCCACGAGTTTGGAAGATTTGGTGGAACCTTTTGATGTGGCAATTCACATGATTAATGAAATGATCGTCAAAGAAAACATGATTTTATTTCCAATGTTGATTGAAGAATTACACAACGATGAAATGCGTGACATTGCTTCGAGCTTGCAACATGGTGTCGATACTAAATATGAACCAAGTCAACAGGACCAACCCATCAGTGAAGGGGACATTCCCATGAGCCTAGGGCGTTTGTCACCGCAAGAAATTGATGCGATTTTTAACACGGTTCCTTTTGATATGACCTTTGTGGATGCTGATGACCGTGTCAAGTTTGTGACCCAGGGTAGCGAGCGGCTTTTTGACCGTCCCCCTTCCGTCATTAACCGGCCTGTGCATCTATGCCATCC
>JAAZGU010000068.1 GCA_012511085.1 Erysipelothrix sp.
ATCAAAAATTGTTTGTTTTAAAAATAAGCTGTGCTATAATGCTTTTGGTGTAGGTCCTTTAAATGTGATCCTGTGAGATCAACAAGGCGAATGACAAAGTAACCTCAAACATTTTAAAAGGGCTTTTACGGAAGCTTTTTTTTATGCGACCTATACGGAAACGATAGGAGGAGAGTTCATGATTAAGAACGATTTGTTGTTGGATGTGCATGAAAGACCAAAACTTGGTCAATGGGCAGTGCTTAGCGTTCAACATGTTTTCGCAATGTTTGGTGCTACGGTATTAGTTCCAATTATTGTTGGGTTTCCAATTTCAGTGGCATTGTTTGCTTCGGGTTTGGGAACCTTAATTTATATTGCAGTGACAAAAGCAAAAGTACCTGTGTATCTTGGGTCTTCATTTGCTTATATTACTGCAATGATTTTCGCAAGAGAAGCCTTGGGTGGCGACATCGGTGCTTCCCAAACGGGATTGATTGTGGTTGGTTTAGTGTATGTGGGTGTGGCACTTATTATTCGGCTGACCGGGACCAAGTGGCTTGATAAAATTTTACCACCGATTGTGATTGGTCCAATGATCATGATTATTGGATTAGGACTAGCTAGCACGGCGGTTGCACAAGCAGGTTTCACTGCGGATGGTAATTTTAAAATGGTAGCTGTCGCAGCCATTACCTTTTTAATCACAGCTTTTGTGTCAACATATGCGAAAGGATTCTTTAAAATTATTCCGTTTGTGGTTGGGATTGCGGGTGGTTATGTGGTGGCAATCTTGTTTCAAATCGTTGATTTCACACCGATTGCCAATGCTAGTTGGCTGGCATTACCAGAACTAGCGTTACCATTTAAACTCTGGAAATTTGACACGTATCAATTGTATTTCGGCCCTGAGATGTGGGCCATTATTCCAATTGCGATTGTGACAATATCAGAACATATTGGTGATCATATCGTGTTAGGTAAAATTTGTAACAAAGACTTTTTGAAAGATCCAGGCTTGAAAAACACATTGATTGGTGATGGCATTGCAACATCCTTCAGTGCCTTAGTAGGCGGGCCTGCCAACACGACCTATGGTGAAAATACAGGCGTGGTGGGCATGACGAAAGTTGCTTCCATTTATGTTATTGGTGGGGCAGCAGTCATTGCTGTAATCTTAAGTTTCTTTGGTAAGTTTTCAGCAGCCATATCAACAATTCCAGGGCCTGTTTTGGGGGGAATGAGCATGTTGCTGTATGGTGTTATCGCATCCAATGGTTTACGGGTGCTTGTTGATGCAAAGGTTGATTTTGCCAAACAGCGTAATCTAATCATTGCCTCGGTGATGCTGGTTATCGGTTTAGGCGGTGCCATTTTCAAACTATCATCACTAGCAACCTTATCGGGGACCGCGCTTGCAGCGCTTGTGGGTGTGTTTTTAAACCTCGTCTTACCAAATGACAAATAAAATCTAACGACCACTCAGTGGTCGTTTTTTTAAAATCGATTAATTAGGATATTGCACCTTCATTTACAATAATAAAGTGGAGGTGCAACATGATTACAACATCAACCGCGCTGGGTTACTTAGCCATTGCTGCTGGAATCGCAGCAATTATTAAAATTTTATTTTCAGGCAGTGGCCGTATTGTTTTGCCAGGCTTTAGCGCACAATGGGGGAAGTAGAAAATGACTTCCTTTAAAAATGTGCCTGAGCATCTGCGCCCGCGCGAAAAGGCAAAACGCCATGGTTTATCTTCATTGAGCGATGTTGAACTCTTGGCCCTGATTATTCGTAGTGGTTCAAAAGAGGCAGATGTATATCACATTGCCTCTTCTCTATTAAATATGGCGCAAGGGATGGCTGGTTTACCAAAATTAACACTGTATCAATGCGTACAAATCAAGGGGATTAAAGAAGCCAAAGCACTTGAATTGCTCGCAGTGTTTGAAATTGTGAAGCGCGTGCTTCGCAATGAAGTTAATGAGATTAACATTGTGGACCATCCATCGCAATTAATAAAATGGTTGACAAGTGAAATGATGGATAAATCGCAAGAGCATTTCTTGGTTGTGTATTTAGATGTCCAAAACAAAATTATTTCCTATAAGACCTTGTTTATTGGGACCTTGGATCGCTCCATCATCCACCCCCGTGAGATTTTCAAAGAAGCGGTGGGCTTAAGTGCCGCAAAAATTATTGCGGTTCATAATCATCCCAGTGGTTCATTAAAAGCATCACCCCAAGATATTGAAGTGACCAATATTTTAGTTGAAGCCGGGATTATGATGGGCATCCCACTTTTGGATCACATCATTGTGACCAATCATGGTTACACAAGTCTGCGGCAAAAGTTGTTGGTGGATTGAATCAAGCACGCTTTTTCTTTATAATGAATGTGGTTATGAAAAAGCGATCAAT
>JAAZGU010000069.1 GCA_012511085.1 Erysipelothrix sp.
AAAGGCATGGTGAATGTTAAACGTTATCAATCGATTTTCATCGATGTTGATATGGATATCATTACGCTCGCTTTAAAGTCAAGCACACGCACTTAGTCGATTTTAACCGTTTTATTATACGCCCAATTTTGCATGGCTAAACGCAAATCACTTTCAGCATGTTTGATGATTTCCGCAAACGGTTTTGATTTTTGATGAATCACAATAATTTCAGCCAAGGGTAGCTGCGCTACTATTTTTTTATCGCCGATTTGACCAACAACCGCAAGCACATCAATGCCTTTTGCTTGCCCAAGTTTGGAAATCCCATAAACGACTTTCCCACTTAATGTTTGACGATCAAGACGTCCTTCACCGGTTATAATTAATTCTGTTTCTGATAAATGCGATTTAAAGCCTGCTAAGTTAATGAAGAAATCAATGCCGCTGATAATCTCAGCTCCGAAAAAGGCAGCCATCGCTGCGGCGCTCCCACCTGCTGCACCCGCACCTGTAATATTTTGCACATCAATCTGTTTTGTTTGCCTTACCATTTTCGCAAAATGTTGAAGCCCTTCATCCAATTGTTCAAGCATCGCATCATCTGCGCCTTTTTGTTTAGCATAAACAAAAGCAGCGCCATCAGGACCATAGAGCGGATTTTTCACATCACTGATGACGGTAAATTTCACGTCCAATAGCTGTTTACGAATTTGTGAATAATCAATAAAAGCAATGTCTTTCAATGATTTTCCGGTCGGAATAAAGACTTCATTATTTTTATTATAAAAACGCACGCCCAAGGCACTGGCAATCCCACAACCGGCATCGTTGGTTGCGGAACCACCTAAGCCAAGCAAAATATGCCGATGGCCGGCATCAATAGCATGATTGATAAGCTGACCAACACCAAAAGTCGATGTTTCAAGCGGATTCAGTCGATTTTTTATTAAATTAACACCTGCCGCTGCTGCTAGCTCAACCAAAGCAACATCATCGTGGTAAGCATACGTAGCCCCAATGGGTTCAAAGTAGGGATTATTAACAGGGATTGACTGCAACTGCGCTTGGGTTGCATCAACGTAAGCTTCCAGGGTCCCTTCACCACCATCAGCAATCGCAAATGTATAAATATCATGATGGATAAAATAAGGTTGAATACTTTCTTTGATAATACGATTCACCTCTGAAGACGTGAGTGAGCCTTTAAAGGAATCACACATAATCAATATTTTCATAAAACCACCTTTTTTATATTATACCGAAGTTTAACTTGAATTGAAACAAACAAAAAGGACACCCCCCCGGTGTCCCAATTCCATTATCTTAATCATCCTTGACTTTGCCAAGGCTTTTTTTGTCTTTCAATGACAACTTTAATCTAGATCTCACTCAAAACGTCAGATTCGCTATCACTGTCCAATAGATCGGACATGTCCTCAATGGCATCATCTTGTTCTTTGATTTCCAACGATTCAACATTGGATAATTTACGTTCAATGACACGCGTGCGGGTTGAAGCACGATCGATGACGTTGGAAGCTTCTTGAAGTTTCTTCTTGGTTTGATCCAAGACCGTACCAAACTTATGGAATTCGTTTTTGATGGTTGCCAACAACTCCCAAACCTCACTGCTGCGTTTTTCAATCGCAAGCGTACGAAAGCCCATTTGTAAACTGCTTAAAAACGCAACCAAATTTGCGGGTCCCACCACTGTAATTTTAAAATCACGTTGCAAGACTTCAAACAAGCCAGGAATCCGCAATATTTCAGCATAAAGTCCTTCAGTTGGTACAAACATGATCGCAAAGTCGGTCGTGACAGGTGGATTGATGTATTTACGACTGATGTCTCTTGCGTTTTTCTTTACGGCGCTTTCAAAAGCGCGCTTGGTGACATCAATGTCTTCGTTACGATCATAAGCATCCAAGAGTCGATGGAAATCTTCCATGGGAAACTTGGAATCAATTGGCAACAACAAAGCTTGGTCACTCGCTTGATTATTAGGTAACTTAATCGCAAACTCAACCCGTTCATTCGGATTTTTTACTGAAACATTTTCTTCATATTGTGCATGTGTTAAAACTTGGTCGAGAATATTTTTAAGTTGAATTTCACCAAGATTACCACGTGTCTTAACATTGGTTAAAACTTTTTTTAGATCACCAACACCCGTAGCCAACGTTTGCATTTCCCCAAGCCCTTGTTGCACCATATCGAGCCGTTGTGAAATCAAGTGAAAGGACTCATTGAAGCGTTTCTCAACGGAAGTTTGAAGTTTTTCATCAACCGTGATGCGCATTTGTTCAAGTTTTTCATTGTTGTCCTTTTGGATCTGTGACAGGTTTTTATCGACTTGTTCCTTTACTTTATCCAAGTTTGTGATGACAGTCTGATTCAACCGATCAAATTTTTCTGATTGAATTTGATTGTTTTGTTGGATTTGGGATGTCATCCCTTGCGAAAATTGATGCAGGGATGTCACAGTTTCCATGCGTACGTTTTGCAGCGATTCTGAAAAGTTTTTATTGTAATCTTTTAAGATTTGATTTGTGTTTTCCTGCAACAATGGCAATTCCGCTTTGGATTGTGCTTGGCTTTGCAGCACCTTATACAACAGCACCAGCACCACCATTAATACGATAAGCACACTCACACTTAAAATAATAGTTAATTGTTCCATACCCGCCCCCTAATTCACTTGGTTTTTAATATCTTGATTTAAAAACCCTTGAATGTTTTCGACAACAATGGCCATGCAACGTTGACGTGCTTCATAACTTGCCCAAGCCATGTGTCCTGTAAAGATTGTTTGCGGGTGCATGATGAGCGGATCATCAAGTGCTGGTGGTTCCGAATCAAACACATCACTGACGTACATGGCTAATTCTTTATTATTTAATGCATCTAATAAAGCATCTTTCGCCACCAGTGGGGCCCGCGCTGTGTTGATTAAAATCGCATCGTCTTTCATTATCTTGAGTGACTGCGCGTTAATTAGATGTTCTGTATCTTGCTTTAAGGGCAGATGCAAGGAAACAATATCACTTTGTTTCAATAATTCATCAAGTGACACACGTTTACCATAGGGATCTTCACCTAAACGACCCCGATCATAAATTAAAACATGCATACCAAAAGCATGCGCAATCTTCGTCACGGCTTTACCGATGTTCCCGTAACCAATCACACCAAATGTTTTCTGATACAGCTCATTAAAAGGCGGTTGGTAAAAGCAAAAATCAGCCGATTTTGCCCACTCGTTCGCTTTAATAAGTCTGTTATGTTTACCGACATGAACATAGGCTTCCAACAACAAGGCAAACACATGCTGGGCAACCGTGGGTGTGCTATAGTTTGGTACGTTCGTAACGACAATTCCAAATTCAGAAGCAGCCTCCAAATCGATGATGTTGTACCCACTTGCGGTAACACCGATGTATTTTAAATGTGGTAACTTAGACATTAAATCACGATCAAACACAACTTTATTCGTTAAAACCAGCTGTGCACCACCGACGCGCGTCAACACGTCCGCTTGTGCTGTTCGATCATAAATTGTTACATTTGCTAAGTTTTCAATGGCTTGCCACGACAAATCACCAGGATTTAAAGCATAACCATCTAAAATCACAATTTTCATCTTTCTCACTCTCCTAATTTATGTTATTATCATATCATACGAGCACACAATTGTGATTAAATCCGGCTTTAAATCACAATTTTGTGAACAAATTCGCAATGTTTACAGAGCATGTGAAATCGTTTACAATGTAAGTACAAGTTAATATTAGTTATCGAAGAGACATCAGAGAAAGTTGAGAAACACTTTTTTGATGTTTTTTTTATAATAAGGAGGAAAATTTATATGTATGACATCATCGTAATCGGTGCTGGCATCAACGGTGGTCTACTCGCTCATCGACTAAGCAAGTATAATCTTAAAGTTGCGGTCTTAGAAAAAGACAACGATGCGGGTAACGCTGCCACTGCTGCAAACAGTGCCATGGTTCACTCTGGTCATGACCCCAAACCGGGAACGTTAAAGGCCAAATTGAACGTACGAGGCAATGAATTGTATGATGAATTGTGCGAAGAACTGAAAGTTGATTTTATTCGTAACGGTGCCATGGTAGTCGCAACAGATGAATCTGAACTGCCAACCCTTTATGAATTGTATCAACAGGCACAGGATCGTAATGTTCCAGCTCGCATCATGGAACGTGAAGAAGCCATTGCGCTTGAACCAAATCTTAGTGATGAGGTAATTAAAGCCATGGATTTACCAACAACTGGGCTTATCTCGCCGTGGGAAGTTACCATCGCAGCACTAGAAAGTGCAATGGACAACGGTGTTGATTTGTTTTTAAATAATGAGGTTGTTAACATCGATAAAAAAGATGGGTATTTCGACATCACCACAAACAAGGCTGTGTATCAAACTAAGATTGTCATTAACTCAGCTGGCGTGTTTGCGGATGATATTTATCGAATGGTCTCCAAACAAACAACATATAATATTCGTCCACGTCGTGGTGAATACTATGTTTTAGACCGTGCTGATCAGCCAGTCGTTACACGAACCATCTATCCCCTACCTTCTGAAAAAGGTAAAGGTGTGCTTGTGGTTCCAACCATCCATAACAATATTTTGTTAGGACCTAACTCCGATTACATCGATGATAAAGAAGGTGTCGATAATACGGCTGAAGCTTTAGAATACATTCGTAGAGAAGTTTCAAAAACCGTTAAGAATATCCCAATGCATACTATTATTCGAACCTATTCTGGCTTGCGTGCAACACCAGACACGGGCGACTTCATTATTGAAGAAGCAAAAGATGTTCCAAACTTTGTGAATTTGATTGGAATTGAGTCTCCGGGAATTGCGAGTGCACCAGCGATTACAGAATATGTTTTCGACAATATCTTAAAAGATCTTATTCCTTTAGAGAAGAAAACAGAACCGTATAAAGAAAGACGTCCATGGATTATTTTAAATCGGATGTCAGTTGAAGAAAAACAAGAATACTTTGAAAAAGATCCACGCTTTGGTCAAATGGTTTGCCGTTGTGAATTAATTAGTGAAGGTGAAATCGTTGACATCATTCATCGTAATGCGGGGGCAACCACAGTTAAAGGCGTTAAACGTCGCGTGCGTCCCGGAGCTGGTCGTTGTCAAGGTGGCTTCTGTGAACCACGTGTCATAGACATCCTAGCAAGAGAATTAAACGTTGCACCATGTGATGTTTTATATGATTCAGATGAAGCAAAAATTTTAATTGGAAAGACGAAGGAGTAAGCACATGAAACATTATGATTTAGTCATCATTGGTGGCGGCAGTGCTGGACTTGCGGCAGCTGTAAGCGCCTATGATCAAGGCGTTGAAGATATCTTAGTATTAGAACGTGACCGCGAGCTTGGAGGCATTTTACAACAATGTATCCATAATGGCTTTGGTTTACACACTTTTAAAGAAGAGCTCTCAGGGCCAGCCTATGCTGAACGCTTTATTGATTTAATGCATGAGAAGAAAATTGTTTATCGTTTAAACGCAATGGTCATTCATATGAACGATGCCAAAATTATTGAATACGTTAGCCCGCAAGATGGCTACGTTCAAGTTAAAGCCGGTGCCATTGTCCTAGCAATGGGTTGTCGTGAACGGACCCGCGGGGCAATCGCAGTCCCTGGATACCGTCCAAGTGGTATCTGGAGTGCAGGAACCGCACAACGTTACATCAACATGGAAGGCTTCATGGTTGGTAAGCGAGTATTTATCTTAGGTAGTGGTGATATTGGACTCATCATGGCACGTCGTTTAGTGCTTGAAGGTGCTGAAGTCTTAGGAGTTGCGGAAATCATGCCACACTCCAATGGTTTACCACGTAACATCCAACAATGTTTGAATGACTTTGACATTCCTTTATATTTAAGTCATACAATCACCCGCATTGAAGGACAACATCGTGTTGAAGGTGTTCAAATCGCAAAAGTCGATGACAATTTCCAACCAATTCCAGGAACAGAGATTGATTTCGATGTTGATACCGTGTTGTTCTCCATTGGATTAATTCCAGAAAATGCTTTAACAGAAGAAGCAGAGATTGAAATGGATCTCAAAACACGCGGACCAAAAGTTGATGAATCGTATCAAACTTCATTACCAGGTGTCTTTGCATGTGGTAATGTGTTGCACGTTCATGACTTAGTCGACTTCGTAAGTGAAGAAGGCGAAAAAGCCGGTGTCGCAGCAGCGAAATACATTAAAGAAGAATTGGAAGGCGGACATGCAATTGAAACCCAAGCTAATGAGGGTATCGGTTACATCGTGCCGCAATTCATTCATCCAAACAACGTTGACAAACGGATTGAACTCATGTTTAGAGTTAAAAATCAATACCGTGATGTCCACCTTGTCATCAAAAAAGACGGTCAAGAATTTAGACGTCTGAGAAAGAAAACAATGCAACCTGCGGAAATGGAAAAAGTCATTTTACGCAGACAAGATTTAGAAGACATTAATGCAGCAATAAGCTTAGAAATTGTGGAGGATGTAGCATGAGAAAAGTAGAAATGACATGTATCGTATGTCCTATAAGCTGTCATTTAGAAATCACACTTGATGAAGATGACAACATTATCGAAGTTACAGGTCACACCTGCCCACGTGGGGATGTCTATGCTCGCAAAGAGTTGACAAATCCAACCCGCATGCTAACAAGCACCGTTCGTATCGGTGGCGCGATGTATGATCGTTTACCGGTCATAACCTCTGCCGACATTCCTAAAGGTAAAATGTTTGACGTGATGAAGGAAATTGCAAAGATTAGCGTTGAAGCTCCGATTACGAATAACCAAGTTATTATTGAAAACGTTTGTGATTTAGGAGTTGATATTGTTGCGTCTCGAACAATGGAACGCTCAAACTAGCACCCAAATCCAACCCAATCTTAAAGGAGGATGGCCCATGAGTAATAAAGCAATTTCACTTTTGGTTGTGGATGATGACATTCTTATTTGTGAGCAATTACAAGAATATTTAGAATATCATGAACTTGTAAAATCAATTCAAATCGCTCACAACGGTCTTGAAGGTTTAAGAAAACTCAGAGATCATCAACCTGATGTGATTTTGCTTGATTTAATCATGCCACATGTTGATGGATTAGGCTTTCTAGAACAAGCCTTAAAAGAAGATTTATTAAAAGACTCCAAGGTCATTGTCACAAGCGAACTGTCACAAGACAGCATTGTACAATACGCCATTCAACTTGGAGCAAGTTTCTACATGTTGAAACCCTATCAAATGGATGTCTTGATGGATCGCATCCAAATCATTGTGAACGATCCAAACATTGGCAGCAGTCCCATTATTGATGCAGCTGATAACAACGTCTACATCGTTAAAAACTTAATTGATAGCGGCTTGCCCGTCCATACCTTAGGATACCGATATTTTTACCACGCGTTAGCGCATTTGGTTAAACAGAAAAGTGATGTCTTTTCAATCACAAAATCCATTTATCCACTTGTCGCAAAAGAATTTAAAACATCAAGCGCTAACGTTGATAAAGCCATGCGACATTCCATTTCCTTAGCATATAGTCAAAATAATGATAGTCTGAAACTCTTCCTTGAAGCAATGAACTATAAAGATCCCAATAAAAAGCCTTCAAATTCAGAGTACATCAGCTTAATATTGGAGAGAATCAGACACTCCTATTGATTAAGAGCTCCTAGCCAAAGCCCTTAATCAAAAAACCATATCAGTAACATTGATATGGTTTTTTTAATTTTATAATATGCTACAAGATCATTTTACAAAACAAAAAAGATAGCCGTTTAACGGGCTATCTTCTTTATTGTTACAATGGATAACTTGATTATTCAGGTTTGAAAGCTTGTGTCGCTTTAACTGCTTCTTGCCATCCTTTGTATAGTTTTTCTCTAACATCAGCATCAAGAGCTGGCTCAAAGCGTCTGTCGAGTTTCCAGTTATTGGTAACATCGTCTGTGCTTGTCCAGAATCCAACTGCTAATCCTGATAAGAATGCTGCACCTAGTGCGGTTGTTTCTTGAACGACTGGGCGATCAACTGGTACGCCTAGGATGTCGCTTTGGAATTGCATTAGGTAGTTGTTTGCTACTGCTCCACCGTCAACTTTTAGCTCAGCTAATTTGATTCCGGAGTCAATTTCCATTGCAGCTAGAACGTCGCGTGTTTGATATGCGATTGATTCTAATGCAGCACGGGTAACGTGAGCTTTTGTGCTTCCTCTTGTTAAACCAAGAATGGATCCGCGAGCTCTGTCATCCCAATATGGTGCACCTAGACCAACAAATGCTGGTACTAAGTATACGCCATCGGTTGCGTCAACACTTGTTGCTAATGCTTCAGATTCTGGAGCGGATGCAACAAATTGTAGACCATCTCTTAACCATTGAATTACAGCACCTGTAATAAAGATTGAACCTTCGAGTGCGTATTCAACTTTGCCATCAAGGCCCCAAGCTAAGGTTGTTAATAAACCATTCTTACTTGGAATACCTTTTTCACCAGTGTTCATAAGCATGAATGAACCGGTTCCATAGGTGTTCTTAGCCATACCTGGTGCGAAGCAAGCTTGACCAAAGAGTGCAGCTTGTTGGTCACCAGCAATACCGGAAATTGGTACTTCATGACCGAAGAAGTGATAAGAAACAGTTTTGCCATAAACATGGCTTGAAGGTAGTACTTCTGGAAGCATGTTCGTTGGAACATTTAAGATTTCAAGAAGCTCTTCATCCCATTTCAGATCATAAATGTTGTACATTAATGTACGGGAAGCGTTAGAATAGTCGGTTACGTGTGCAGCACCGCCACTTAACTTCCATACTAACCATGTGTCGATGGTTCCAAATAGCAAGTCGCCTTTTTCAGCTTTTGCACGGGCACCTTCAACGTGATCTAAGATCCATTTTACTTTTGTTCCTGAGAAATAAGCATCTACAACTAATCCTGTTTTGTCAACAAATAGTTGTTCTTTTCCTGCTGCTTTAATTTCGTCACAAATTGGAACGGTTTGACGTGATTGCCAAACGATAGCATTGTAGATTGGTAGTCCTGTGTTTTTGTCCCAAACAACGGTTGTTTCACGTTGGTTGGTAATACCAATACTAGCAATTTGTTCAGGTTTAATCTTTGTGCTGATTAACACATCGGATAAAACTGAAAGTACACTTGTCCAAATTTCGTTTGCGTTGTGCTCAACCCAACCTGGTTTTGGAAAGATTTGTTCGAATTCTTTTTGAGCTACGCCAACAATATTTGTTTTTGAGTCAAAAATAATCGCGCGATTACTGGTTGTCCCAGCATCAATAGCTAATACATACTTTTCCATTATTACCTCCTGTAAGTAGTGTTAGTTTAATACTAATTAAAATAAGAAGAATGATAAAATCAAGCCACCTAATGCGCCACCAACAAGTGCGGCTAATAGATTAGGTACTGCTTTTCCAAAATTTCCACCACGTACTACGGATGCTACTAGTAAACCGATTCCAGCTGCAAACCCCATGTCAATCCATGCTGCGCCTTCGGCTCCTTGAATGATCATGCCTGCGCCATGGTTAATTGCCCATGTTGTACCAACGATGAATAATGCTGCCATCCAGCCACCGAATGTACCAAAATTGTCAACTAGTTTTCCCCACATTAAGCGAATTAAGAATGGGAAGAGAAATCCACCAGCAATGGTTGCTACCATATGTTGTACTGTCATGATTAATTTCCTCCTTCCATGTGCTCTTCGACTTTAGCTGCGACAATTCCTCCAAGAATTGCACCAACTGCAACTAAGCCAAGCGTAGGCATAGCGGCCATAAAACCTTCCATTTTGCCTGGTCCAAATGTATCACGGAATAATCCAACAAAACCAATACCTAACCCCATGTCTACAAAACCGGAGTCTGCATCGTGATGGATTAAACCTAAGAAGTGGTTGATAAACCACATTGGTCCGATGATTGCAAATGCTGCTAACCATCCACCGATAATTCCCCACTCGCCAGCAAATTCGCCCCAAACGGACATTACGATCATACCAGCGATGGCATATCCTAGAACAGCTCTAAGAAACTTCATAAATAATATTCCTTCCTTTCTTTAGTGTGTTCCACTAATTATATATGATGATCTTTGTTTGTTATGATCCCTATTAAGAATCTTCTCCTACATGACGTGGTGATAACAAACAAAGTTCAATCCTGGGTAATAGTACGTTAGTTCTCTAACATACCTATTTGCATTATACTATGAAAGCGCTTAGAATGCATCCCCCCACCCTCGACAAAATTCGACTTTCACGTAATTTTCACATTATTCTGCGTTTTTTGGTAACGTTGTTATTTAAGCAATTATTTTCACAATTTTTATACCAAATTAACAAAAAACAACACCGTGATATGATATGACCCCTGTCAAGTAGACAGGCTAAATATCTAAAACTTAGAGATGATTTATCGTATTGATAGATCATCTTTTCTTTATGCTTGAATTTGAATGCTTTGTTTTGATTTAATGCTAGCCCAGTAGGCTTGGATTTTTTTATTAATCGGTATCGGATAAACCATGGGTTGATTACTAGATAAAGCTTGTGTTCGAACGATTAAAGGGGCTTGGTTCTGTAATCTTTTCTGTAAACGAACATGATTGTAGAAGTGGATATATTGATCGATAGCTTGTTTTAAAGCGTTGTAGGTCTCATAGGAATTTAAATAATACATTTCAGATTTGATGATGCCCCAGAAACCCTCAATCGGACCATTGTCAATACAGTGACCAGTCCGTGACATACTTTGAAGCATTCCTTGTTGAGAGAGTTTATGTTTAAACATACTATTTGTGTATTGAAACCCTCGATCACTATGAACAATGGGACGTGCTTCTGGATTAGCTTTAAAGGCATCCTCAAACGTTTGAAACACAAGCTCATTATTATTTCTAGGACTAACCTTATAAGCTACGATGCTTGAATCATAGAGATTGATGATGGCACTTAAATAGAGTTTTCTTGTGGTTCCTTTAATCCTAAATTCAGTCACATCCGTTAACCACTTTTCATTGGGCTTTGATGCGCTGAAATCTCTAGCGATTAAATTCTCAGCTGTGACTTGAGGGGTTACCTTTTTATGGTGTTTTGGCTTTACACGAATCTTCGCTTTAATATTGAGTAAACGCATTAATCGGTAAATACGCTTGTGATTATAATTGAAATGATTAAGAGTGTTTATCCATTGTGTCATTCGACGATAACCCAGGATATGGCCAAAGCGCTCATCATAATCTAAGATAAGATTCACTAATTGATGATTTTCAAGCTCGGCGGCAGTCATTTTACGATTAATCCGCTTATAGTAGCTGCTACGAGCGATTTCTAATACCTTACACATCCAAGATATGCTCCAGCCATACTCTTTGTGAAGCTCTTGAATCGCTAGGTATTTCGCTTCTTGTTTTGAGCGGGAGAATATCGCCTCCTTTCGACTTCCTTGAGCTTTTTTAAGACAATATTCTCTCTTTCTTTGAGTTCTAGTTCTCTTTCAAGCTGCTTGACTTTACGCTCTAACTTCTCAACTTCACTAAGTATCGATTCTACTTTTGCTTTACCACTTCGATCAAGTAAACCTTCTTCACCGTATTGATGATACTGCTTTACCCATTGATATACTTGAGCGTAGGATACGTCATATAATTCTGCCGTACCCTTATAATCGTTATCTTTTTCAATACAGTATTTAACGATTTCAAGCCGTTCATCCAGTGTGGTCTTTCTGCCTTTTTTCATATAGACATCTCCCTTTGGATTATAATCCTCTAGCACTTCATGTCTATTATACTTTTGAACCCAACCAATTAATACTGATTCAGAAGTTAAACCATATTTAAATGCAATGCTTTCGAAACTTGCTTGACCACTTAAATATTCTTGGATGGCGGCTTCTTTTAAGGTTTTTGAATAAAATTTATGCCTAGACTTTTCTAAAAATGCTTTACTTCCATTCACTTCGTACTGCTTTACCCATTTATGAATTGAACTACGATTAAGTGATAATTCGTTCGCTAAATGAGGCGCTGATTTCTTTCCTGATAAATAGTCTTCAACGGCTTTCATTTTTACTTCTGATGAATACTTTGGTTTTCTTCCCATAAGAAAAGCTCCCTTCTTGGTAGTTACGCTTTTATTTATTTACGTTGTCTACTTTGAAGGGAGCATATCACCGACGTATTGTTTTTAATCGATAATAAATTCATAATCATAGTGAATTTGATGTTGATCAAGATGGCGCTTGATACGATCTAACCCAGCCGGTGAAACAAACCGTGTTTCCAACACATCTGCTAATGTTTCAAAATCACTATCCAAGGATGCTAGAAACTTTTGCGTGTTCGCTTGATCAAGAGAATACACAGCTTCACAATAATAACTATTGTAGGTAGTCATCACTATTTGCCCGCTGTTTTTAGAACGAAAGGACAAGGTATCCCCTTCTTGATACACCGCATCAAGCCGTTCTTGTTCAATTTCATCGACGACATACAGTCGTTTAATTTCCTTCATATTATCACCGATATTGATGATACCATATCCTGTTGCATTTGCATCCTCATGTGCAACTCGCAATCACACACGCCAATAAAATCGCATTCACTTTATTGATGTGTGAGTCAGCACGCGAGGTGACAACAATTGGAACTTGCGCTCCCATGATCGTACCCGCCACATCAACTTGTGCTAGAAATGCTAATGACTTATAAAAGATGTTACCACTTTCAATGTCGTCCATAATTAAGATATTACAACGACCGGCAATCGGACTTTGAATTTGCTTGGTTTGCGCCGCCTTTAAAAAGAGCGCATTATCCAAGGCAAATGGTCCATCGACAATAATATCAGGCTGTGAATAAACTTCTTGTTTAAGGATGTGAGCGGCTTTCGTGCATGGCATTTTATGATTGAGCTTCTCAATGGCACACACGATACCGACATTGAACTCAGAAAAGCCACAACAACGCGCAACCGCAACACACTGTTCAATGATGGTTTGCTTTTCTTTAATGTCAGGTTTGATGTTCATGGCACCATCCGCGAATACAATCATGCGATCTTTTAATTGCGCCACACTCACATGCGATAATAAATGATCTTTACGCAAACCCTGCTCTTTGTTTAACACGGCTTTTAAAACAAGAGCGGTATCCACTTGCCCTTTGACCAGCATGGTTGCCTTTTTTTGATGAATGGCATCGATGGCTTGATGCAATGCTTTTTGTTTTGATTCACAATGCACAAGTTGATATTCAAAGTGTAAATCGTTTTTCATCATGATGCGTTCAATGAGTGCTTGATTTCCAAACAAAATTGCTCCGACGATGTTTTGGCGCACCACATAATCAACCGCTTTTAACACAGCTTCATCTTCAGCTGCAATGACCGCTAAAACCGGCTTTTTTTCTAGGTTGATTAAATTTATAAAATAAGATTGTAAACTCATCGTGGTGTTCAACTTTGGTACCCCCAACTAATGTGGAGCTCATCGACATCGTGATCATGATTATATTTTTCAATAATCTGCATCGGCATTCCAAACAGCTTCACTTGTTTTAATTGTTCGATTAAAAGCGCCCATTCCTCACTGTTTAATAAAGACCACGCACGAATCCCAACGAGCGTTGTACCGTTTTGTTGATGGTCCATCAACATCATCAAACAATAATCTTCGATCATTTCGATAATATCATCAATTTGTGCCTCTAAAAGCATGGTCTTGGTATCAGGTGTTAACTTTTGATGATCCCAAAATTTATTCATGATGGCACCTCTTG
>JAAZGU010000070.1 GCA_012511085.1 Erysipelothrix sp.
GCTTCCAGCAAGCTCGCATCTTTAATGACGATGTGTTCAGGATACTCAAAATCTTGAAGGTTGGTAAAAAGCACCGTCTGTCCCGAGTTAAGATCAACGGCTGCCACAATCAAGGGGTGCTTTAAATCCTTAAAATCATGAATGCCATACTTGGCAAGTTGTGTTTTTAGAATTTCGATAAACGGCTCCGGGCTGATTAACCCACTGGCATCGTTTTTAATCAAGGGAAAAACTTGCGCGTTGGTGAATTTAAATAATTTTTCTTCAACGACAGCTTTTTCAATATCAAGCAAGGCAGCTTCAA
Source organism: Erysipelothrix sp. (assembly GCA_012511085.1). Classification (GTDB taxonomy): domain Bacteria; phylum Bacillota_I; class Bacilli_A; order Erysipelotrichales; family Erysipelotrichaceae; genus UBA6182. The sequence goes on from JAAZGU010000070.1 coordinate 305, forward strand.
TGTCATCAATGGGGACACCCGCCGCTAAAAAAGCCGCCACAATCGAGCCCATGGACGTGCCTGAAAAGGCTGCTCCGTGAATATCGAGGGCATGCAAGTAGCGCATGACGCCAATTTGAGAAAAAGCTTTAATGCCGCCACCGGCACATGAGATACCAATTTTTTGTTTTGCCATACGAACTCCTTTACTAATTCTATTGTATGTCATGCGCATTTAAATTCAAGTGTTCATGACAAATGAGATCTTAATTGTTACTAAAATTTTGTTATACGCTTGGTTGTGTTATCCTTAATTTAGAAATGAGGTTATGGAATGAAGAAAATTGCCGTGTTAACGGATTCCAGCAGTGGCTACACATTTAATCAGGCAAAGCAACACCATATTTACATGCTGTCTTTACAAATAATCATAGATAATGAGACTTATGAAGATGGTATTGATCTCACAAGTCAGGATTTAATTGTGAAGTTAAATGAAAATAAACGCATTCGTACATCGACCCCAACCTTAGCGAACATGCTTAAGATGTTCCAAACCATCAAGGCCGATGGTTATGATCATGTGCTTGCGATTCCTTTATCGGCGTCCCTGTCTTCAACCGCTTGTTATTTAAAACAAGCGGCATTGGAAGTGGGCATTGACATCGACATTATTGAAATTTATAGCACCATGTTTGTTCAACAACATGTGGTCAAGCTTGTGCAGCAGTGTGTGAATCAAAACATGGAAATTGTTGACATCTTAGCTTTTGTGAAACCCATTATTGCAAATGCCAGAACCCTTATTTTACCAAGTGATCTGCATTATTTAAAAGCAGGGGGGCGTTTGACACCGGCAGCCGCTGCCTTAGCGACGGTCTTGAAAATTCGGCCAATTTTAGCGCTTGATCAAAACACCAAAGGCAAGGTTGATGTGATTGATAAAGTGCGAACCGATAAAAAAGCAATCCACACCATGGTGAATCGCGTGAAGAAAATGATTAAACATAAAAATGTGCATGTGTACATTGGACATAGCGATGCCTTTGAGAAAGCCTTGTATGTCAATGAATTGTTGATGAAAGAAGGCGTCAATCAAGATGACATCACCATCACGGATTTGGTGGCGGTCATCATGAGTCACACTGGCAAAGGATGCGTGGGCATCCAAGTCATTGAAAAATAAAAGGCATGCGCATGCCTTTTAAAATTGTTCAGTAATGGATTGCCCCTGCATGTGCAAGAGTAA
>JAAZGU010000071.1 GCA_012511085.1 Erysipelothrix sp.
AACATCAATCGGCAAGTACATGCCTTGCATCAAACCGTGAATCAAAAAAAGATTGACGTGATGAAGCAACGCGTGCTTGACATTCAACCAAGCTGCCAAGTGATAACCCTCGATATGTTTATCAATCAAGATAATCTGCATGTTTTGGATGATTATGATATCGATGTGATTGTGGATGCGATCGATACAGTTACCAGCAAGTTGCTTTGCATTCAGTATGCGCAAGCGCGCGGTATTGATATTGTAAGTTGCATGGGCATGGGCAATCGCATGGATCCAACCAAAGTTCAGGTTGTGCTTTTAAAGAAAACAAACACCGATCCATTGGCGAAGGTGATGCGTTATGAATGCCGCAAACGGGGCATTGATGATACGATAATGGTAGTGAGTTCCCTTGAGGTGCCGATCAAACAAAACCGAAGACTAAGTGACAGTAAGATTTTAAAAGAGGCACAACCACCAGCCAGCAGCAGTTTTGTGCCGATGGCAGCGGGACTTGCGTGTGGTTATCAAGTGGTCAACTACATTATAGAAAAGAGGTGCCTGTGAAAGAGATTATTGTAGCAGGAGGTTGCTTCTGGGGCGTTGAAGAATACTTTCGTCGCATCGTTGGGGTTGTGGATACCGCTGTTGGTTATGCACAAGGCCACCAACAAAACGTCACGTATCAAGAAGTGTGCACCCAGAGAACCAATCACGCTGAAGTCGTTTGGATCAAATACGATGAAGCGCAACTGAGTTTGATTCAGGTATGTGAATTCTTATTTCGAATCATTGACCCTACAAGTTTAAACAAACAAGGCAACGATGTTGGTACCCAATACCGTGTTGGGATTTATCCAACAAGCCAAGCTGAAGTTGAGGTCGTGAAGCAATTTCTTAAAGAAAAACAAAAAGCCTATCAAAAGCCACTTGTGGTGGAAGTCGAGCTTGTTCACAACTTTCAAAAAGCTGAAGATTACCATCAGCTGTACTTAGAAAACAATCCGCATGGTTATTGTCACGTGAACATGAATGCATTACTAGATCATGAAGTGAAAGAAAGATATAGGAAAGCATAAAAACATCTCACATTATAAGTTGAGGTGTTTTTTTATGTTAGAAATTCAAAACTTAACAAAGCTATACGGCGAAAACCAAGGTATCCAAAATTTCTCCTTGCGTTTAAAAAGTGGGAGCATCTGTGCAATTGTTGGTCACAACGGAAGTGGTAAATCAACACTGTTTAAGGGCATTTTACAGCTCATTGATGTGGATACAGGCAGCGTGTTGTTGCGTCAGCGCCGGCCTGACAAACTCGATTTTGGGTATTTGCCTGAAAATCGCAGTGTAATTCTTGATTTAAAAACAACGGAACTCATTGAGCTGATGGGCAAACTAAAAAAGATGGATCCCATGAAAATCAATGAAAAAATTGATGAATGGATGGCGGTTTTGCGGTGCGAAGCTTTAAAGGATAAGAAACTCAAAGCATGTTCCAAAGGCAATCAACAGAAAATTCAATTGATTTGTGCACTTATCCATGATCCTCACGTATTGATTTTGGATGAACCTTTCAGTGGTTTGGATATTGAGAGCACGCGTGTCTTTCAACGTGTGATTTCACTTCTAAAAAAACGCGGTAAAATCATTTTATTATCCAGCCATCGTTTTGATGAAATTGAAAGTTTGTGCGATCAAATTTGTGTGATTAAACAATCACGCGTGGTGCAAGCCGGTACTTTGGAAGATTTAAAGGCAAAAACAAACCGTTATACCATCACCTTAAGCAATGACTCCATGTTGTTTTATAAACATGAACCGGGTGTTGTGGATGTCATTATTGATGGTAATTTAACGCATTATGTGTTTGATGATGGCAAACAGTGCGAATCCGTAGCCAAGCACATGGTCAACGAAAGGAATCATCGTACTTTAAAAGTAGCGTCACTCACGCTTGATGATTTATACGGTGAACTATGAAGCATCTTATCCAGTTTTCAATCAGACGCAAATTGTTTAATAAAATTATGATTATGATGATGAGTGTTGTTTTCTTTGTGATTGGCGGCTTGTTTTTTATGGATGTGTTGGTGAAAAGTTTGTTTTCAAAGTTGTTGCAACCCATCAATATCCATATGCCAATCGTGATGGAAGCTTACTTTGATACAGAACAAGAAAACTTCAAATTAACGTCAGCTGATGTCGCAAACATTATCATCACAGAAAATAAGGGGAGCTACGTTGTGGAGGTTGATGAGCGCGTCAACGACCAGCATGTGGTGCAGCTTCAAGCTTGGATCATGCAGTTTCATCGCATTCATGAAGCTGAAATTATTTCCCGGGAAATAATGAACATCGTCGATTATCTGACTGCACCAAGCATTGAAATCGTACATTTACAAACCCCAGCGTCTGATCAAGGTTTTATTTTAATTACAACTATCTATTTTTTTATGCTTGGCTTTTCATCCACGGTCGCTAATGAAGTGGTGAGTGAGAAAACATCCAACATGTTGGAAATGATGTTGACTTCTATTTCTCACAAAGAACATTATGCAAGCAAACTGTTAATCGGTTGGATTGGTGTTCTTGTTCAGGCATGTGTGTGGTTAAGCATCGTCATTTTTTGGTTTCTAGTGCGGTCTGTCGTCGATCAAGGTGCAGGATTGTTTCAATTTTTGTATCGCTTTAATCTCATGACAAAACTGCATGTTACTTTCTTTGACTTTTTTATCGCATTCAACATCACCAACAAGCAAGTCTTATTGATTAGTTTAAGTATCATTTTTCTAATTCTAGGGATTTTACTTGTCCAACTCATTTTATTGTTGGTGTCGATTAAAATTTAAAATATCGAAGAAGCATCGAGTGTGCAAGCCCCATTTTATTTATTGATGTTGGGTCTTTACTACGGAACCTTATTGATTAACAACGTTCATCATATGCAACACGGTGTGGGTAGGGTACTTTCGTTTGTGCCAGGATTTTCGATGTTGCTGATGCCTCTGCGGTTGCTTTATTACACGATTCATCCTTTAGAAATCGGGATTGGTCTTTTGATTTCGCTTGGATTTTTAATCGGATTTTATCGTTTTGGACTTGCATATTACAAGCGTTTCATCACCATAAAATAACAAATTCACTTGTGAAATAACAGACACAATGTACACAAAAAACCCTCTGTTTCGCAAGGTTTACAGCAATTCAACTAAAAGTGAAATCTTTACCAAGTTTGTGTGTAAAGGAAAAGCGATAATGTCCAAAAAAAACCTAAACATGGGCACCGTTTTGACGATGC
>JAAZGU010000072.1 GCA_012511085.1 Erysipelothrix sp.
GCCATGCTGGAACAATTTCATAAACACAGTTTTGCGATGGCAACTTCCTCAAAAGAGGTGCAATCGTATGCAAAATATGTTGTGGAATCGGTTGATGAAGTTATCGATTACATTAAAAAGTTTAATAAAAATCAATAAGGGAGGTAATCCATGCCCCGCTTTTTGAAAAAACTTGTCAATAAACAAGTCATTACAGCCTTATTAATCTTAATTCAACTGGGTGTGATTGTGTGGTTTTTTTACCGCTTAAGCCAGTTCTTTGTCTACATCTACATTGCCCTAGTGTTGTTGAGTCTTTTCATTGTTATCTATATTATTAATCGACCGGATAATCCTTCATATAAATTATCATGGTCTATTTTAATTTTAACGATTCCTTTTGTTGGTGGGGTCTTGTATTTAATTTTAGGCGGAAAACGGATTCCGAAAGAATTTCGTAAAGAGATGATTCAATCCGATAATAAGAAAGCACCGTATTTAATTCAAGATTATTTTATCTTTGATAAGATTCAAGCGATTGACCCACAACTTTTAAAACAAAGCCGCTACTTGTATAAAAATGCGTATTTTCCGGTGTTTGAAAACAGTGATACGCACTTTTTACCAACCGGAGAAGAAAAGTTTGATGCCATGCTTGAGCAATTAAAACAGGCCAAACATTACATTTTTTTGGAGTATTTCATTTTAAATGAAGGCTTCATGTGGGAACAAATTTTCACAATTTTAAAAACCAAGGTTGCCCAAGGGGTCGATGTACGTGTTATTTATGATGATTTTGGGTCTTATAAATTACCAAAAGATTTCATTAAGAAAAACAACGCGGTCGGGATAAAAACAGTGGTGTTTAATCCCTTGCGACCACGGCTCGCAATTTTTATGAACAACCGTGACCACCGTAAAATCTGTGTTGTGGATGGTTTGGTTGGTTTTGTGGGTGGGATTAACATTGCGGATGAATACATCAATGTGATTGAACGCTTTGGGCATTGGAAAGATTCAGCCGTTATGATTAAAGGCGAGGCAGTATGGTCTTTAATCGTGATGTTTTTAACTTTTTATCATTCCATCACAAAAATTCAAGAAGACATCTTGAGTTTTAAACCGCAATACGATGCGATTTACGACGATGGTTTTGTGCAGCCCTTTGCGGATAGTCCGACCGATGAAGAGTTTGTGGGCGAAAGTGTCCATCTCAACATCATCAATTACGCAAAGGATTATTTGTACATTCAAACACCGTATTTGGTCATTGGTCATAACATTTTAAGCGCTTTAGGTGGTGCTGCCAAAAATGGCGTTGATGTGCGCCTCATGTTGCCGCATGTTCCGGATAAGTGGTATGTGCAAATGGTCAGTCGCTCCAATTACGAAGTTTTACTGAAATCAGGAGTTAAAATTTATGAGTATGAACCAGGTTTTATTCATTCCAAAACAATGATCAGTGATGATGTTGTTGGCAGTGTGGGCACGGTCAACATGGATTATCGTAGTTATTACATGCACTTTGAATGTGGCATCTTGTTTATCCAAAGCAAAACGATTCATCAAGTCAAGCATGATTTCTTAATGACACAACAAGAATGTGTTGAAATTACCCTTGAGGATGTACAAAAGACCAATGTCTTGGTAAAATTAGTGAGTGCGATTTTAAATATGTTTAGTGCGCTGTTGTAAGAGGTAGATATGAGTAAATATGGATTAGTGCTGGAAGGGGGCGGACTCCGTTCTGCTTATACCGCCGGCATCTTAAATTGGTTTATTGATCATGATGTGCATTTTGATTTTGTCGCCGGGGTTTCAAGTGGTGCCTTGCTTGCGGTTCCCTTTGTCACTCGCAATCGCCAAGCTATTAAAGATTTGGCGACCATACATGCGGCTTCCAAGGAAAACGTTGGTTTGCATCCTTTATTAAAAGAGGGTAATTTTGTTGGCTATAATTACCTGATTGACAAAGTCGTACCCAATCAATTGAAGCTTTCTGTGGATGAGGTGCGCAATGCCCCAACGCCTTTTGAAATGGGTGTTTATGATATTTATGCTAGTAAAACATTTTGGATGCGTAACACCGAAATGGATGACCATTGGAAATTTTTACAAGCGGCCCTGACCTTACCGATTGCTGGTCGCGCTGTGAAAATCAAAGGGCGTAAATACATGGATGCGGGTGTCAATTGCATGATTCCAACGAAACGTTCGATTGCCAATGGTTGCGATAAACATGTCATCATCACAACCAAGCCAAAAGATTTTGTTCGTAAAGACAATCACCCTGCCTTACAATTGCTTTTGGATCTCATCTATTTTAAATATCCCATCTTAAAACGTGAGTTTCGCGAGCGGACTGGTGTGTTTAATGATGAGATTGCCTTAGCCGAGCGTCTGGAAAAAGAAAACAACGCAATTTTCTTAAGACCAACCAAAAATCTTGGTATTAAACGTTTCTCCGGTGACTTAGATCAACTTGTGCATCTGTATGAATTAGGTTACCAACAAATGGAAACTGAAAAAGAGCGAATGTTAGATTTTATGAAAAAATAAAGCAGCGAAGGCTGCTTTTTTATGAATTGAAGATTGACCACGGATAGGTTGTTGGAAGTGGAACCTCAAAGGTTAATTGATCTTTCAAGGTTGGATGCTTAAAACTTAATGAATTGGCACACAAAGCGATATCTTGTCGCTTTTTAGCTTCTGGATGATAGCGATGGTCGTTGAGAATTGGAAAATCGCGACTTGCCATTTGCACCCGAATTTGGTGTGGTCTTCCTGTATGTAATTTAATCTTTACGAGTCCCCAATTTTGTTTCATTTTAACGGACAACACTTCAAGTTGTGCCAGTTTACCATCTTTTGAAACATAACTTGTGTTTGTTCTTTTGTTTTTACTTAAATAATCTTCATACCATCCTAA
>JAAZGU010000073.1 GCA_012511085.1 Erysipelothrix sp.
GAAAGCTGAAGCAGCTGTTGAAGAAGGAAAATCGGAGGAATAATTAAATGGCAAAAATTACATCAGAAGAACTGATTTCCGCACTAAAGGAAATGACAGTCTTAGAATTAAATGACTTAGTTAAAGCAATTGAAGAAGAATTTGGCGTAAGTGCAGCGGCACCGGTAGCGGTTGCAGGCGCAGCACCTGTTGCAGAAGCTGAAGAAGAAGCAAGCGAAGTTAGCGTTTTCTTGAATGCTCCTGGACAAAGTAAGGTTGCGGTTATTAAAGTTGTTCGTGAAATTACCGGACTTGGCTTAGTCGATGCAAAAGGAATAGTTGACAAAGCACCAATCGCAGTTAAAGAAAACATCAGCCCTGAAGAAGCGCAGGAAATTAAAGAAAAATTAATTGAAGCTGGAGCGGAAGTCGAAGTTAAGTAGTTACACCTTGCACGCAACTATGTTGCTTAAGGAGGTGGACTATGTCACATTATTTTATAAACGATCCCAATTTAAAACATAGCCGGAAACAAATCGTCTTCCGGTTTTTGGGCGTCGATTATCGCTTTGTAAGTGACAAAGGCGTGTTCTCAAAAGATCATGTGGACACTGGCACCATGCTTATGCTGACACAACTGTCAAAACGCAACCTCAGTGGTAATTTTTTAGACTTAGGTTGTGGCTATGGTGTTATTGGGATTGTGATTAAATCCTTGTTTGGACACTTAACGGTTGTCGCCAGTGATATTAACAAACGGGCAATCGAACTCACAAAAGAAAATGTGCATCATCATGGTCTTGATGTTGATGTTGTAGAGTCGGATGGCTTTGCAGCACTTGATGTGACATTTGATACGATTGCAATAAACCCACCGATTAAAATCGGCAAAGTTAAAATGTATGATTTGTTTGCGCAGGCAGCAGAACATCTGAAAAAAGGTGGAAGTTTTTATCTTGTGATTCGTAAGGATCAAGGAGCACCAAGTGCACTTAAGTATTTAAAAACGATTTTTGATGAAGTTGTGATAATTCACCGTAAAAAGGGTTTTTGGATAATATCGTGTGAAAAAACTTGACAACTTGACAATCATTTGGTAATATAATAAATTGCATCATAGTACGACCTGAGGTCGGATTCTGTGATTCTTTGGACATTAACGTAATAGGGAAAGGAAGTAATATATGGCAAAAAATGACGCTTATAAGCAGTCGAAATTTGGAAATAAAGTAGTTCGCCGTGACTACTCAAAAGTGAGCGGAGAACTCGACCTTCCCAATTTAGTAGAAATACAAACCGATTCCTTCAGGTGGTTTCAGGAAGAGGGAATCAAAGAAGTTTTTGAAGAGATTTATCCGATTGTAAACTATTCGGAAACAATCAAACTCGAATTTCTAGATTATGAATTTGGTGAACCCAAATACGATGTACTAGAAAGTAAAATACGTGAATCAACATACGCAGCACCAATAAGATCGAAAATGAAACTCTCAATTATTGACTCCAGTACGGGGGAAGTCATTGAGAAATTTGAAGATGTCTTTTTTGGTGATTTTCCGCTAATGAGTGATACGGGTACTTTCATCGTCAATGGTGCGGAACGTGTCATCGTTTCGCAAATTGTACGATCACCAGGCGCGTATTATGAAATCATCACTAGTGATAGAGGCTATAAAGATATCTATAACAGTGAATTAATCCCAAGTCGTGGAACTTGGTTGGAAATGATGACGGATGCGAAGCGACAAGCTTTAGGTCGCATCATCAGTATGCGCATTGACCGTAAGCGTAAAATTTTATCGACCATCTTGATGAAGTCAATTGGGTTATCCCTTGATTTTGAAAAGAATGATGATCCACTTGATACCAAGGATTTTAAAACATTCATGAAAGCTCTGAATTTAGAAGTGAATGAAGAGCTCGAGGTTGTTAATGAAGCGCGTGAATTTTTAAATAATTACCTGCATCTTTACACAGGCTTGTTTGGTAACTATGAAGAAATTGTCAACACGCTCATGGCCGATAAAATTAAAACAACGCAAGAAGCGTTACTTTCAGTGTATGAAAATCAACGTGCCGATGAGGTTGCGACCTTTGAAGGTGCAATCAACCTGATGGGTGCAAAATTCTTTGATTATCGTCGCTATGACTTAACCAAAGCTGGGCGCTATAAATTAAAGAAAAAATTATCAGTCGGTAATCGTATTGAAGGTCATCGTTTAGCGATGGACGTTCATGACCATCACGGCAAACTAAAATTTGAAAGTGGCACAACGATTCGACGTCAAGAACGAGATGAATTGCGTGAGATCTTTAATCAGGGTGTATGCATGGATGCGTTTCCAATCAACCATTTGTTTGCATACCCGGATGTTGTGAAGGTTTCAACGTCAATTGCACAGGGCTTATTAGGTCGGGTTGTGGCCGAGCCATTCAGCGTTGATGAATCAGATTACGGTGCTGGGCAAGTGCTAGTACAAAGTGATGTTGATCAATTAAAAGATAAAGACATGGAGATTAGCATTTTTGGTGGCATTGTCGCGAAAGAAATTAAGCTAACCCCAGAAAATGTACGTCCTGTCTTAAATTATGGTCAACGATTATATGTGTTAGGACGTGTGCTTGTGGATGATGAAGACTTTGTACTTGATAAGAAACAAGTTGTACGCCCTTATACCTTTAAGAATGAAAATCATAACAAACAATCCTTTACAAACAAACAAACCGAAGCGATTGTGAAGGCAACCAATACAAAAGATGTTTCAATTTGGTTAATTGGAGCAGCAACCCAACAAATTGAGATTTACACAAAAGAGAATCATAAAGTTAAAATTATTGGGAATGATCCGTTATCCAATGCGAAAACGGTGACGGTTCCTGATATGTACGCTTCTTATGATTACTTATTGAATCTTTACGATGGCGTTGGCGATATTGATGACATTGACCAACTTGGAAATCGTCGGATTCGTACGGTTGGGGAATTGATTCAAAATCAATTCAGAATCGGTTTATCACGGATGGAGCGGGTTGTTAAGGAGCGGATGTCGATTACTGAGACCGCGCAACTAACACCCAAAAATTTAACAAACATTCGGCCCTTGACGGCTGCCATCAAGGAGTTCTTCTCCAGTTCGCAGTTGTCACAATTTATGGATCAAACCAACCCATTAGCAGAACTAACCAACAAACGTCGGATTTCAGCCTTAGGTCCGGGTGGCTTAACCCGTGAGCGGGCTGGTTATGAAGTGCGTGATGTTCACAGTTCTCACTATGGTCGGATTTGTCCGATTGAAACACCGGAAGGTCCTAACATTGGATTAATTTCCAACTTAACGACCTATGGCCGTGTGAATGAATTTGGATTTATACAAACACCGTATCGCATCGTGAATGACGATGGCAAAGTCAGTGAGGAAATCATTTATCTATCAAGTGATGATGAACTTGACTATGTTATTGCGCAAGCCAATGAAGTCGTTGGTGATGAATTAATCAACGATGAAGTGGTGGTGCGTTACAAAGGTGAAAACACTTTAATTAAAAAGGATCGTGTTGAACTTGTGGATGTAAGTCCCAAACAGATTGTGTCCGTTGCGACGGCCGCGATACCATTTTTAGAAAACGACGATGCCTCTCGGGCATTGATGGGTGCCAACATGCAGCGACAAGCAATCCCTCTGGTCAGACCAACATCACCCTATGTTGGAACGGGCATTGAGTATCGGATTGCGAAAGACTCCGGAAGCGCCATTATCGCACGCGGTGATGGTAAGGTTTCTTACGTTGATGGCACAAAAATTGTGGTTGATGAATCCAAATCACAACGGGTTTATACACTACAAAAGTTTAGACGTTCTAACCAAGGCACCAACATTAATCAAACACCGCTTGTGAAAAAGGGTGAAAAGATTAAAACAGGAGATGTGCTTGCGGATGGTCCAGCCATGGATCATGGTGAGCTAGCCTTAGGTCAAAACGTAACCGTAGCCTTTATGACATGGTATGGATACAACTATGAAGATGCGATTATCTTGTCAGAACGCTTGGTGCGGGATGATGTCTACACATCCATCCATATTGAAGAATACGATATTGAAATTCGCTCAACCAAACTTGGGCCTGAAGAAATTACACGTGATATTCCAAACGTGAGTGAAAATGCAACACGGCATTTGGACGCACGCGGAATTGTCATGATTGGGGCTGAAGTTAAAGAAGGGGATGTGCTTGTTGGGAAAGTAACACCAAAAGGTCAGAGTGAAATTTCACCAGAAGAAAAATTATTATTAGCGATTTTCGGGGAAAAATCACGTGAAGTACGTGACAACTCCTTGAAAGTACCGCATGGTGGTAGCGGGATTGTTCAAGACGTGCGAATCTTTAAGCGCGAAAGTGGACATGACTTGCCACCGGGGGTCAATGAAATCGTTAAAGTATACATTGTTCAAAAACGTAAAATCTCAGAAGGCGATAAGATGGCAGGTCGCCATGGAAACAAAGGTGTTATTTCCAAAATCTTACCCATGGAAGACATGCCGTATTTACCCGATGGTACCCAAGTTGATATGATGCTTAACCCATTTGGTGTTCCTTCACGGATGAACATTGGACAAATTTTAGAATTGCATTTAGGAATGGCGGCTCAAAAGCTGGACATGAAGTTTGCTTCGCCTGTCTTTGATGGCATTGAAAATGAAGATTTACAAGCCATCATGCAGGAAGCAGCGCTTAGCCCGGATGGTAAGACAATCTTATACGATGGTCGTACCGGAGAAGCCTTTGATGAGCGAATTGCGGTTGGTGTGATGTACATGATCAAGTTGGCGCACATGGTTGATGATAAACTCCATGCCCGTGCAACCGGTCCTTACTCACTTGTCACCCAGCAACCGCTCGGTGGTAAAGCCCAAAACGGTGGTCAACGTTTCGGAGAGATGGAAGTGTGGGCACTGGAAGCCTATGGTGCATCCAAAGCACTGCAAGAAATCTTGACGATTAAATCGGATGACATTGCTGGGCGAACCAAAACCTATGAAGCAATTATTAAAGGAAAAGACATCCCACAACCTGGAGTTCCAGAATCGTTCAGGGTCTTAATGCATGAGCTGCAAGCCTTAGCGATTGATGTGAAATTCTTAAGTGAAGAAGGTCGTGAGATTGATATTAAGAAATTTGAAGTCGATGAACTCGCTAGCATTGTTGATGTTGAACAACAACAAGCAAGCGAAGCAGTCGTGGCAGTTGAAGAAGAAGTAAGCGAAGCCGCTGTGGTTGGCTTTGATGATGAAAATTAAGGAGGCATCAAGATGAGTGTAAACAATTTCGCCTCGATTCAAATTGGATTAGCTTCCACTGAAAGGATCTTAGAATGGTCCCACGGGGAAGTTAAAAAACCAGAAACAATTAACTACCGATCACAAAAGCCAGATCGTGATGGTCTGTTTTGTGAGCGTATTTTTGGTCCAAGCAAGGACTGGGAATGTGCCTGTGGTAAGTATAAGAAAGTACGATACAAGGGTGTCATTTGTGACCGTTGTGGTGTTGAGATTACAAAATCGAGCGTGCGTCGCGAACGCATGGGTCACATCGCACTAGCGTCACCCGTTACCCACATTTGGTATTTACGTGGGATTCCATCACGCATGAGTTTGCTGTTGGATGTACCACCAAAACGCCTTGAAGAAGTGGTGTACTTTGTATCATGGATTGTAACCGATCCCAAACAAACCGACCTGGATTATAAGCAGGTCATCTCTGAGAAAGATTTACGTGATCTTTCAGACAAATACGGACGTGGGTCTTTTGTTGCGCAAACGGGAGCCGAAGCCGTCCAAACCTTATTGGCGCAAGTCAATATTGAAAAAGAACACGCTGATATTTTAACTGCGCTTGAAGATGCGGTGAGTGAACGCCGTAAGAAATTAATCAAGCGTTTAGAAACGGTGGAAGCCTTCTTATATTCAGATAATCAACCCGAGTGGATGGTCATGAATGTGCTACCGGTTATCCCACCTGATTTAAGACCGATGTTGCAACTTGACGGTGGACGCTTTGCGACCAGTGATTTAAACGACTTGTATCGACGTGTCATTACCCGTAACAATCGTTTGAAACGTCTATTAGATCTTGGCACACCGGCTATCATTGTTCAAAATGAAAAGCGGATGCTTCAAGAAGCGGTTGATGCGTTGATTGACAATGGCCGTCGTTCGAAAGCTGTAACCGGCGCGGGTGGGCGACCCCTTAAATCCTTAAGTCATAGCCTAAAAGGTAAGCAAGGACGTTTCCGTCAAAATTTACTTGGGAAGCGTGTTGACTTCTCCGGTCGTAGTGTGATTGCGGTCGGACCGGATTTAAAGATGTATGAAGCCGGCATTCCTCGTGAAATGGCGATTCAACTCTTTAAACCCTTTGTGATTAATGAAATTGTCGTGCGTGGCATTGCGAACAATCCAAAAACAGCAGAAAAGCTGATTGATCGTCAAGATGCACGGGCATGGGACATCGTGGAAGAGGTCATTAAAGACCACCCTGTCTTATTAAACAGGGCACCAACCCTACACCGTTTGGGAATTCAAGCATTCTTCCCCAAACTTGTGGATGGTCGTGCTATTCGTTTGCATCCACTTGTGACTCCGGCCTTTAACGCCGACTTTGATGGTGACCAAATGGCGGTTCACGTGCCCCTTTCTGAGGAAGCACGTGCCGAAGCAGAAATTTTAATGCTTGGCTCCAACAACATTTTGGGGCCTAAAGATGGAAAACCAATCGTGACGCCATCCCAAGACATGGTGCTTGGTAACTTCTTTTTGAACATGGAAGAAAGCAAGGCTGAGTTTTTAGAAAAAGCCAAAGAACTGGAAGCCATCGGCAATCATGAAGAAGCTGAGCGTTACAAGATGTATGCCGAAAATGAAGGTAAAGCCTTTAAGAGTCCAAATGAAGCGATGTTAGCGTATGAAAACAAACACATTCATTTGCATACTCGGATTGCGATTAAGGCAAGCAGTCTGA
>JAAZGU010000074.1 GCA_012511085.1 Erysipelothrix sp.
AACAAAGAAATCCGAACCATACTGATAAGGAAACGCAATGGTGCGCTCCACATGCAGTTTCGTTCGATCTTCATAGGCTTGATCGTAGCGCTTTAAATATTCTTCAAACCTCGCAATCCCAAACCCTTCCCAAACAACATTTTCATAATAACTCATATCATATTTCGTAAATGAGTCATCAAAGGTGAAAATATAAGTATGCGAACCTTTGACTTGATCAATACGATTGATTAAGGTTAGATTTTTTGACCATGTTGTAGCGGTGATTTGAATCGATATTAAGACTAAAAAACTTAAAACACTCAAGAGGACAATGGTTTTAAGTTGTTTTTTAAGAAATGTTTTATTAAGAATTTTCATAAAATGTCCTTGATTAAATTTGCAACTTGATCGATGCTTGCTTGGCGATCAAGATCTTTTAAGGAACTGTCCACTTCAAATTGTCCATTGTTTAAAGCAAGCAGTCGGCCACCGTAAGCGGCAATGTTAATGGAATGGGTCGCCATAATGATGGTTTGTCCCTTTTTATTAAGTTCAACCAAACTTTCCATAATCGCATTGGCAGATGATGTGTGCAGCGATGCTGTCGGCTCATCCGCTAACAAAACGTTCGGGTTGTTGATGAGTGCGCGTGCAATCGCACATCTTTGTTTTTCACCACCGGAAATCTGATGCGGGTATTTATCTTGGATATGCGTAATTTTAAGCTCTTCCATAAGTTGCAGGGCTCTGCCCTTCGCATCTTTATCATGTTGGAGTGCCACAATCATGATGTTTTCCACCATGGTTAATGTTTCAATCATGTGATTATCTTGAAAAATATACCCGATTTGATTGAAGCGAACGCTTTGAATTTCATTTTGATTTAATTTGGTAATGTCTTTGCCATCTAAAAACACATCGCCCTGCGTCGGTTTATCTAAAGTTGAAATACAATTGAGGAAGGTTGTTTTACCGGAACCGCTTTCGCCCATAATCATGACAAATTCACCCGGTTCAATGCTAATGGATATTCCATTTAAAACTGAAATCGTTTCCCCGTGGCCACTGAATGATTTGTACAAGTCGACTGTTTTAAGCATATCTTTTCCTCCTTTTGTGTATTCAAACATTAGTCATTAGCATCTCACTAATCATATTAATTGAATTAATTTTAACGAATCACTTCAAAGGAGTTCATTCTTAAATTAATTCACTTATTCATTATAGCAAAAAAATACCGGGTTATTTGTTAACTCGGTATTTAATTTTAAGAATGTTTTTTATCCGCGAAAACTTCCGTGATGATCATAATCGCCCCAAAGAGCACACCCGCGACTGGCCAGATAACCCAGGTTTTCTCCCATGCTTGCCTTGAGAAACTCAAGTACAAATACAGGGCAGTGGTTGATAACCAATACACACCAGCAATGGCTCCTACGATGCTTGAACGTTTTTTCTTTAAAGGCGTGTAGTCCCCTTCTTGAAGCAGTTGTTGTAATGAACCATGAATAGTCCCCACATACACAAAACTAAACACCCCGATCCCAATCATTAATAAGGTCATCGAAACCCCAATAAATTGATACGTTTCATTTGCGAGCAACTGAACCATAAGGATTGGTACAACTGCCAAAATACAAAGGATGACACCTACCATGTTGTAACGAACCCGTTGGCTTTGAAATTGTGCTTGTTTTTGCTTCACCATACTTTCAACACCATATTGCAGTTCAAACACTTCTTTTTGTAAATAGACAAAGGGCTCTGTTTTGGACTTCATCAACAATAGTATCGCAACACCGATAGCTACAAACATAAAGATAAGGATGACACCCAGACTACTGGCTTTGCTTGGATTATTAATATAATTTAAAGCAGCCATATTATCTAAAATGAGTAGTGGTACTGGTGAGACAATAAACAGTGCAATGGCCAAGGCAACCCACTTACTTATGCTGCTTTTAATAGTTAAAAATTGGTTTGCTTCATCCAAACTGATGCGGCGCACCTTATAATCACTACTTTCATCATCCACATACTCTTCAATTTCGATTTCATCTTTTAAAAGATAGTCGGTTGAAACTCCAAAAATGGATGCCATTAATAGTATTTTATCTAAATCAGGTATCGATTGTGCTTGTTCCCACTTTGAAACCGCTTGGCGTGATACCTTCATATGCATGGCAAATTCTTCTTGAGACCAATTGTTTTTCTTTCTAAGTTGTATAATTTTATCTGCTAAGATCATGATTTACACCTCTTTGACTAACCTTTCTACACTTAAAGTATAGTAAAGGTTGTCGTTGCATACTATCATGTGGACATTTCAATTAGTCAACCACTGGTTGCTTTACTTAAATTATAACGACTTTTCTGCTTAGTTTAAACTGTAGGCACACAAATTTGTTGATTCATTTGTTTGACTAGCTCACCACTATTTCTTACAATAGACCTTAATAAAGGAAGGTATCAATATGGTTACAATTATACTAGTATCACATTCTAAAAAGATTACTGATGGTTTAAAAGAGATGATTGAAGAGATGACAGGTCGTTTTGAACACATCACCATTGTGTCAGCGGGTGGAACTGACGATGGTCGTATCGGAACCGATCCCTTGTTTATAAAAAATGCGATTGAAGAAAACGCAGATTCAGATAATATTTATTTGTTTGCGGATATTGGCAGTGCCATCATGAGCATTGAAACCGCCATTGAATTGCTTGATGATGAAGCACTGCAGGAAAAATGCACCTACCTGGATGCACCGCTTGTCGAGGGTGCGTTTGTCGCAGCCGTCAAGTGCATGTCGGATGCTTCCAAGGATGCGGTTGTTGCAGAGATTTCCAAATTTAAATCAGAATAGACAAATCAAAAGGACCCGTGCGGGTCCTTTTTTTAATTTAGCATTTCTACTAATTTTTTAAACAAAATACCTGATGAATAAGAGCCTGGATCGATATGCCCAATGGAACGTTCTCCTAAATATGATGCTCTTCCTTTGGTCGCTTTAAGTGGAGCCGTTGCTTCGACTAATTCATCAACGGTTGATGGTGTCAGGGAGCCATTTCTAAGTAAATCAATTGCAGGTTCCCATAAATCCACCATTGTTTTTTCATAACGGACAGCTTTGCCCAGTCTTTTGATGGAGTCGATGCCTGCTTGTAGCATTTCGACGAGATCTTCTTTGCTAAGCTCGGTTTTGTCTCCGGTTAGCTTAGCCATCGCTAAGAACGCTGAACCATACAATGGTCCAGAAGCACCACCTACTTTACTTAACAAGGTCATTCCCATAAGTTTTAATTCATCTGTAATAGAATCGACACTTTTAGAATCTCTTGCTTCTAAATAAGCAGTGAGTCCTTTACTCATGTTGAATCCGTGGTCTCCATCACCGATGGCATTGTCTAAATCACTAATGTAATCCATTTCGTCATTGATAACGGAAGCCCACTTTTTAAACCATATTACGATCTTCTCTTGATTCATAAGACTACCAACCGATAACTTCTACTTCTTGATTCAATAAATCTAACCATTTTTTGTCTTTGATACGGAAGATTGTTAAAGAAATTCCAGCCATTTCAATTGCTGTCATTTTATCCCCTAGGATTTTTTTAGCAACTGGAATGTTGTCTGCTTTGAGTAGCGCTAATACGTCATTTGCAAAGACATATTGCTCCATCAATGGTGTACCACCCATACCGTTTACAAACACAACTACTTCATCTTCTGGTGTTAGCTTTAATTCTGCTTTAATTTTGTCGTAGAATTCTTTCGCCATACCTGCGGATGTTGTAAGTTTTTCTTTACGATAGCCTGGCTCACCATGGATACCAATACCGAATTCAATTTCATCTTCTGCAAGTTCGAAACCTGGTTTTCCAGCTTGTGGAACAATTGCAGGTGTCAATGCCAATCCTAAGGTTGCCATTTCTTTGATGATTTTTTCAGCTTCTTCTTTAATCTCAGCTAAAGAAGCGCCATTTTCAGCTAAAGCACCGCATAGTTTGTGTACAAGTACAGTACCTGCAACACCACGACGACCTTCGGTCCATGTGGAGTCTTCAACAGCGATATCATCGTTGGTAATAACATATTCAACTTTAATACCGTCGTTTTCTTCAGCCATTTCTTTTGCCATTTCAAAGTTCATGACGTCACCGGTGTAGTTTTTAATTACTAAGAAAACACCAGCGCCTTTATCTGCAGCTTTAATACCTTCATAAACTTGGTCGACTGTTGGTGATGTGAAAACATCCCCACAAACGGCTGCACTTAGCATACCTTTACCTACAAAACCTGCATGTGATGGTTCATGTCCGCTTCCACCACCAGAAACTAATCCGACTTTTCCAGCACCTTCATAGTTTCTCGCAACGACGCGACTATCTCCGACACGATGAACGATATCATCATGAACAGCGACTAAACCTTCAATCATTTCTTCAACTACATCTTCTGGTCTATTCAGAATCTTCTTCATGCTCTATGCCTCCTTTTATATTAATTATAAGTTACACAAAGTGTATCCGCTTTCATTATAGATTTCTAACGCATTTTTTGCAAATCATTCACTTACGTGTCGAAAATTGTCGAATTGGATTAAACCATTAAAAAAAGCTTGATTTCTCAAGCTTCAATCATACTTGCTTCCCACACTGGGTTGGGTTCAATGTCCATTAAATCACATAAGCTGGCGGCCACGTTGGCTAAGCCAAAGTTTCCTGCTTTTAATTTCACATCTTTGTTCATGACGATGAATGGTACGGGATTTAATGTGTGAGATGTTTTCGGTCTAAATGGTTCGCCAACTTTTGCTTTTTCAAACATTTCATCGGCATTACCATGATCCGCAACAATCACTAAGATACCGTTAACTGCATCCACTGCCCGTTTGAGGCGGCTCAACATTAAATCAACAGTTTCCACGCTAATTTGTGTCGCAAGGAAATTGCCAGAGTGTCCAACCATATCGCCATTAGGATAATTAAT
Source organism: Erysipelothrix sp. (assembly GCA_012511085.1). Taxonomy (GTDB): domain Bacteria; phylum Bacillota_I; class Bacilli_A; order Erysipelotrichales; family Erysipelotrichaceae; genus UBA6182. The sequence continues at coordinate 4,979 of JAAZGU010000074.1, forward strand.
GCGCAAGAAGTCATACTCTTTTGACAACACGGCTTCGATTAACTTGTCGGTAATTTCTGCCGCTTTCATCCATGGACGTTGTTCAAACGGTACTAAATCAGAGGTCACTTCCACAAAGGTTTCAAGTTCTTCACTAAACTTTTCAGTTTTATTACCATTCCAGAAATAGGTCATGTGTCCAAATTTTTGGGTTTCAGAGATTGCATACATTTTAATATCATGTTTAATTAAATGTTCAGTCAATGTGTTTTTAATGCGTGGTGGATTGACAAGGTAACGATGCGGTATATGTAAGTCACCGTCGTATTCAAGCATGCCTGCGTATTTAATGTTTGGTAAAACACGTTCAAACTTATCAAAATTGTTCTCTTCGAAGGCGCGTGATATTTCAAGGGCACGGTCACCTCTGAAGTTAAAGAAGATCACACTGTCATGATCTTGGATGCGGCCCACAGGCTCTCCATCTTTTTCAATCACAAAGGGGTCCAGGTATTGATCAGAGACATCCACACGGTCGCGATTTTCTAAAATTGCCTGTGTAGCGCTTTTAAAACGTGCTCCTTCACCTAATACATGGGTCTTCCACCCTAGTTCCACCATGAACCATTCGGCTTCGTAGCGGTCCATTGTAACCTTCATGCGACCACCACCACTGGCGATGCGTGCATCAAAATGTTCATCATTTAAAGC
>JAAZGU010000009.1 GCA_012511085.1 Erysipelothrix sp.
ATCATATAGTAGGTCATATTTATGGAAACGCCTTTGTTTCTGAGCTTGAATTTCCCTTGTTGGCGCTGGTTGTGTCAGGTGGTCATACGGAGCTTGTCTACATGCAAGACCACTATGATTTTGAAATACTGGGGCAAACCCTGGATGATGCGGTTGGAGAAGCCTATGATAAAGTGGCACGGATGTTGGATTTGGGTTATCCGGGAGGCCCTTTGATTGATGATTTGGCAAAAACCGGAGAGCCACAATATCAATTGCCGCTGGTGCATACCCAACACGAACTTGATTTTTCCTTCAGTGGTTTAAAATCCGCAGTGCATAATTTGATCTCAAAGTTAAAACGCCAAAATCAACCGTTGAATAAAGCAAACCTTGCTTATGATTTTCAAGAGCGAGCGCTTGCCCAATTGCTTGAGAAAACTGAATTGGCACTGAATCAATACGATGTGCAACATCTTGTCTTAGCAGGGGGTGTGGCAGCCAACAGTCGGCTTCGTGAATTGTTCAATGAATTGATACAAGTTCATCCCAATAAAAAGTTAACGATTCCACCGCTGTGGTGCACCACCGATAACGCCGCCATGATTGGTGCTGCCGGTTACGAGGCATTTAAACGTCATTTAATTGCGGATTTAGACGTCGCTGCGCAAGCAAACTTAAAGATGTGAAGTATAATTAGAGAACTTATTCACAAAGTGTTGTTTATATGTTATGATACCTGCAGGAGATTAACATATGAAAAATAAAAATGTACCAAAAGCAACGTTACAACGTTATCCAATTTATTTAAAAGCACTAAGAAAATTGCAACAAATGGGGGTTGAACGTGTGATGTCACGGCAACTGGGAAATTTTGTTGACATTGAATCCACGACGATTCGTCGCGATTTTTCCTTCATTGGAACCCTTGGGAAACAAGGTTATGGTTATGATGTGGATAAGTTATTGGATGTGTTTCATGAGCAATTAGCTGTCAATTTTGATGAGAAAATGGTCTTAATTGGCGCTGGTAATCTGGGTAAAGCACTTCTTAATTACAATCGCTGGAATCATGTGGTTGGGGAAATTGTCGCAGCTTATGAAACTGACACCGATAAGCTTGGCTACTTCAACAACATTCCTGTGTATCATTTAAACAGCGTGAAAGAAACCTTGCCCAAAGATGCGCGGATTGCGATTTTAACCGCATCCCATGATGTGCAAGAAACGGTCGATTATTTAATTGATTGTGGAATTGTTGGGATCGTGAATTTTACTCATGATCACATTCAAGTTCCAAAAGGTGTATTTTTGAAGACAATTGACGTTGTTTCAACCATTCAAGAATTAGTTTATCAAGTTAATAACATGCGTTAATGGATTTAGTTAGGAGATAAAATATGATTGGTTCATTTATGACTGCTTTAGAGTGCTATGAAATCGTGATGAGCGACAACCGCTTAGAGATTGATAGCTTAGAAGCTGTTTTGTTGCAGGGGTGGGTCCGTACCAACCGTAATAGTAAACATGTTGGTTTTATTGAGCTTAATGACGGCACTTATTTTCGTAATGTTCAGTGTGTATACAGTGACACCCTCGAGAATTTTGAGGAAATTAAAAGTTACCACACCGGTAGTGCCATCAGTGTGACGGGTACCCTTAAATTAACACCAGATGGGAAACAACCTTTTGAGATTGAGGTAAGTGACATCGTCTTAGAAGGGGCCTGTGATAACAGTTACCCACTGCAGAAAAAGCGTCATAGTTTTGAATACTTGCGTGAGATTGCGCATTTACGCGTCCGTACTAACACATTCAGTGCGGTTTTTCGTGTACGTTCCGTTTTATCCATGGCCATTCATGAATTTTTCCAAAGCCAAGGCTTTGTTTATCTGCATAGCCCGATCATCACATCCAATGATGCCGAAGGAGCAGGGGAAGTATTTGGCCTGAAAGTGGGCGACAAAAAAGAAGAATTTTTTGGTAAGCCTGCCAGCCTCACGGTTTCTGGACAACTGCAAGCAGAAGCATATGCACTCGCTTTTCGAGATGTCTATACCTTTGGACCAACTTTTAGAGCTGAAAAATCCAACACACCGCGACATGCCAGTGAGTTTTGGATGATTGAACCAGAGATTGCCTTTGCGGATTTGACAGACATCATGGAATTGATTGAAGACATGGTTTTATTTTGTATCGAATATGTGAAGGTGAATTGTCCGGTTGAACTCGAGTTCTTCAATACACACATTGATAAAAACTTGCTTGAGCGGCTTGATGCGGTCTTGAACAGTGACTTTGCCCGCATGAGCTACACGCAGGCGATTGAGCATTTAGAAGAGGCAGATGTTAAGTTTGATTTCCCCGTTAAGTGGGGCATGGATCTGCAGTCTGAACATGAACGCTACATCAGCGAAAACATTATTGGAGGACCGGTCTTTATTACGGATTATCCCAAAGACATCAAGGCCTTTTACATGCGTTTAAACGATGATGAAAAAACGGTTGCGGCATGTGATTTGTTGGTGCCTTATGTGGGTGAACTTGTCGGTGGTTCTCAAAGGGAAGAACGGCTTCCTTATTTAGAAGCAGCGATGCAAAGCTTCAATATTGAAACAGAAGGTATGGAGTGGTACTTGGATTTACGCCGTTACGGTGGTGTTAAGCATGCCGGATTTGGCTTAGGTTTTGAACGTTTCTTGATGTACATTACGGGCATGCAAAACATCCGTGATGTGATTCCGTTCCCGCGGACACCTCGCAATTTACAATACTAAACAATCCACA
>JAAZGU010000075.1 GCA_012511085.1 Erysipelothrix sp.
GTGCCCACAAAGCTCAACATCCACATGCACTTCCTTAAAATCAAAATACTCAGGTTTTGTAACAACCAGCATCGCAACCAAATCATGGATAAAATAAACATCATCGTGTTTCATTAAATTAACCTCGGTTTTTGAATTGACTATTTCAAAAAGCATTTTTGCCTTTGAAGCATGTGAAGCTTGTAAAGCTAAGAGCCATGCTTGATCAAAGTGACAAGTTTCTGTCGTATCAAGCGGTACGATTGTACAATTTAACCCAGCATCAATGACAACCTTTGCCGCGTAGGGATCGGATGCTATATTGAATTCTGCACTGCTGGAATAATTGCCGCTCACAATCCCACCACCCATAATCACAAGCTGCTGAATCTTAGTTTTTAAATGCGGATACACGAGCATCAATTTCGCAACATTGGTCAAAGGCCCAATCGCGACCACTGTAATGGGTCGCTCATACGTTTCAATTAAGTGCGCCACTCGTTCTAATGCCTGGTGCTCTACCAAATTATCTGTGTTATGATCTGGAAAAACAAAATTACCCAACCCGCTGCTACCGTGTGATCGCGACGTTTTAATAGGTAATCCAATAAGTGGTCCATCACTACCCGCAAACACTGGCACATCACTGTTTGCAAAAGCTAACAAGTTACAAGCATTGGCTGTTGTTTGCGTTAAAGGTACATTGCCGGCTACACTTACAACCCCAATGACTTCCAACAACGGTGAGTTAAGTGCATAATAAAGCGCAAAACTATCATCAATACCAGGATCACAATCAATAATCACTGGAATTTTGTTGTTCATATCACACCTCGATTTGTATGTTACATTCACTGTTAATATATTTAATCGTATCACATTATTTAATTATCATAATTATGCTTGGATTAAATGTTGTTTAATTAAATCAAATAAAAGGTCTATGAATTCATTCATAGACCTTTTAACTATTGATTAATCGTCGTCTTCTTCATCACGTTTCACACTGGCGATAACTTTCTGTGCGACTGGTGGCGGTGCAATTTCATAACGATCAAATTCCATATCAAATTGTCCCTTACCAGCCGTGAAGCTCCGCAACTCGGTGGTATAACGCATCATTTCAGACATTGGAACTTCGGCATTGACCTCTTGTTCACTATCAGAAACAAGTTCCATACCGAGGATGATACCACGGCGTTTGTTTAAGTCACCGATGACAGTTCCTGTATATTCTTCAGGAACCACTACTTTAACCTTAACAATTGGTTCAAGCAGTACAGGACGTGCTTCGGGCATACCCGCGCGGTATGCTAAACGCGCCGCTGATTTAAAGGCGATCTCTTTGGAGTCAACTTCATGGTATTTACCATCAATGAGGGTTGCCTTCACACCAACAACTTTAAAACCTGCAAGCACTCCTTTATTCATCGCTTCGCGTAGCCCGGCTTCAACAGCGGGGAAATATTGTCTTGGTACCGCACCGCCGAAGACTTTCTCTTCAAAGACCATGTCTTCACTATCGGTCGGCTCAAAGGTGACAAACACATGACCAAACTGACCGGCACCACCGGATTGTTTCTTATGGCGCCCTTCAGCCGTGACGGTTCCCGTGATCGTTTCACGATACGGAACTTTCGGTTCGGTTGTGTCAACTTCAACCTTGTATTTTGACTTTAATTTACTTAATGCAACATCGATATGTTGGTCCCCAACGCCATAAAGAACTAGTTCATTGGTTTCTGCATTTTTATCAACAATCAGTGATCCATCTTCTTCCACAACTTTTTGTAAAGCGCTGCTTAATTTATCCTCATCACTTTTTGTCTTAGGCCATAATGCGACACCCAACATTGGTTTTGGAAACTTAATTCCAGGATAAACGACGGGTTTTTCTTTGGTGGCTAAGGTGTCATTGGTGTCTGTGTGTTGAAGCTTAACCAAGGCACCGATGTCACCGGTAAATAATTTACCAACCCCAATTTGATGTTTCCCACGCAAGGTAAACAATTGATTGATTTTTTCAGTTTTATCTTTTTGAACATTAATCAAAGAAGCATCGTTACTTAAAACACCACTCATAATTTTAATGAATGAAATCCGTCCCACAAAGGGGTCGATGATTGTTTTAAAGACTTGGGCACTCAAGGCTTCATCTTCATTGGTTAACATTTCAACATCTTCACCGGTTGGTGATTTTGCGATAATGGTTCCCTTTTCTGCATACGATGGGAAATATTCACTAATTAAATCAAGCAGACGTACAATACCTGTTTGATTGATGGCAGAGCCACAATACACGGGACAAATTTCACCCGAGCGGACCCCGATGCGTACCCCTTTTAAGATTTCCGCATCCGTGAATGGTTCGCCTTCAAAGAATTTCTCCATTAAGTCATCGTCACTCATCGCAACCGCTTCCGCGATTTGCTCCCAATACGATTCAACTTGATCGTTAAGAGCTTCTGGAACCGGTTGTGCTTCATCACCGTTGTTGTAGTACCATGCTTTTTTCTTAAGAATATTCACACTGCCAACTACCACACCATCTTCCACAATTGGCATTTCAAATGGAATAATGGATTTACCAAACTTATCCCTTAATTGACCATAGGTCGCATCAAATGACGTGTTTTCCTCATCAATTTTATTGATGAAGAAAATCGCAGGCATGCCTTTTTCTTTAATCCGCTTCCAAGCTTTTTCAGTTCCGGACTCAACATTTTCACGGGCACTCACAACGATTAACGCATTATCAGCAACCGCTAAACCTGCTTCCATCTCTGCAGCATAGTCTAAATAACCAGGTGTATCAATAAAGTTAATTTTCGTATCTTTCCATTCAATGGGTGCCACTGCTGCAAATACCGAAATACCACGTTTGATCTCTTCGGCATCAAAATCTAAGACACTATTACCATCAATCGTTTTACCCATACGGTCGATTGCTTTAGTCGTAAATAACATCGCTTCAACAACTGTTGTTTTACCACTGCCGCTATGTCCGAGCATACAAACATTTCGCACTTGTTGTGCTTTATAATCTTTCATAAATTCAAAAATCCCTTTCTATTTCAATAACGGCTTTAAATCCGTGAAGCTATGCTCACGAACATAATGAATTGCCTTATTACCATCATTATCTAATATTTCTTTATCGGCACCGACGTCCAATAAGTATTTTACTAAATCTAAATAACCAGAATAGCTAGCACGCATCAGCGCTGTGCAACCATTGGTATCTTGTGCATTGACATGTGCGTTTGCTTCCACAAGTTCTTGAATAACATCAAATTTAAACGCGAGACACGCTTCCATCAAAGAAGAACGTCCCATTTCATCTTGAGCATCCACATCCGCACCAACACTAATCAAATACTTTACAACATCGTGCTCGCCTAAAAAGCTAGCACGCATGAGCGCATTGCGCCCTTTTGAGTCAGCCGCATTCACATCTGCTCCCGCATCAACGAGCAGTTTCACAATGCCTAAATGACCTTTTTTTGCGGGACCCATGATTGCGGTTTTTTCATTTGCATCACGCATGTTTACTTCACCGTCGTGGTCGATGATAAAACGTACAACATCCTCATGACCACGTTTTGCACTGCGCATCAGTGCACTACGACCATCACCATTTTGAACGTTCACGTCCGCGCCCTTAGCAACCGCTGAACTAACACAAGCAAGGTCACCGAGCGCTGCCGCATCAAAGAACAGCTTATTTGTTTGATCCATGTTCTACCTCCTTACATCCAAACATTTTAGTATAAAAAAAGACGGACACCTTAAATCCATCTTAAAACTTTATTTATATTTTGAGCTGAAACAAAAGTGTTATTGGTCATGCTGCAAACACTCTTGTTTGTTACAAGTCGATGCATATGACCTCACCTCACCTTCTCTATTTATATTGTAAATGATTTTAGAAAATATACAACCATTTATCCTGCATTTAATGCAATCCAAACACATAATTGGCATACGCCATCATTTCCTCAATCCCCAAGGTACTGTCTGATGCTAAATCAAAAAAGTGATGGCCTTTACCCTTAAACTGCTTAAGTCCCAACAAGTAATACGTATGTAAAACACGACCAGGCACATCGGGAACAGGGTCGTCCCAGGTTGCATCCACAAACAACCATTGATCATCAACAAACACCATGTTCCACGCGTGGTTCATGTTTTGAGATGTAATCATGACCGTAGGAATATCTAAAATATGAGCCAACTGCATGAAGGCGCGCGCATAACCGGAACACACCGCTTGATGATGAATGTACACCCCATAGGGTGAAAAGGACGGATGATCGCGATACTCGCTTACATCAAAGGACTGCAACTGTGAATCATAAACGGTGTTTGCCACCAAATAATCATGAATGGCACGAATTTGATTTTTGCGATTTTCATGCAGAATGTTTAAGCTCTTAATAATTTCGGAAGCTTCTTGTTCATTGATTTTATGTTGGTCCACATCAAAAACAATATCAATGAAGCGCACTTCCTCTTGCTTTAAATTAAGCAGGCCACCATAACGAATTACACCCGCCTGCAAAGCAAAGGTATGCGGCACCAACATTTCCAAATAAGCGATGATACGCTCTAAGGATAATGGCACATCACTCGCATAACGCGTCTTGTACATCTTATTTTCAAAACGCTTCATCATTAACAACGCCAGCTCCGCTTCATCTTCAACAAGATAAACAGCTTCACCATCCATAAAACGTCCCATGCGTTTTGTATCAAAAGTATGCCCACTTCCAATTAATTCATGATCACCCACAACCAGTGGCGTGGGTGTTTTATTTAAATTAAGTCGTTGACAACCACTTAAAAACACTACAAAAACAAGACTTAGTAGCACCCATTTATATTTCGACACCTGTTTATATAATTTAATGCGTGGCATGACTCTCCTTAGGTACAAATATTGTACCATATTGGTCACGCCAATCCGTGAGAATTGCATGAAAAAAGGTTGACGTATCAACCTTATTTGCTTGTTAGTTTATCAACTTTATCAATCATGATGTACCCAGCAATAAATAAAACAATCAATGCCAAGATACCTGGCCGTGACGATTGAAACAAAACGGCAGAAATCGCAATGAATAACGGACCTAAGACATCCGAAAATTTCCCGAAAATATCAAAGAAACCAAAATATTCATTTGATTCGTTTTTAGGAATCAAGCGTCCAAAATAAGAACGTGATAAGGATTGAATGCCGCCCTGTGCCATACCAACTACAATCGCTAAAAACCAAAATTCCCAGGCTTCTGACAATTGGAAACCAAAAATGGCTACCCCAATGTAAATCGCCATGTAAAACTTAATCAGTTTTAAAGGCCCATACCGGTTCGCTAATTTCCCCGCTAAAATCGCAAAAGGAAACGCCACAAACTGCGTCGCTAACAAAGCCACAATCATTAAGTTTTGATCAATGCCAACTTCACCACCAAAGTTTGTCGCTTGGCTGATGACAGTGTACACACCATTGATGTATAAAAAATATCCCATGATGTAATAAAAAAGAGCTTTATCTTCGTAGATTTTTCTCAAGGTCACAAACACACGCTTGAACGATGTCCTGACAAGTTGCGGTTGCGGTTCCAAAGCATAGACTTGCTTGACATCTCGAAACAGTGGAATCGTCAACAAACCCCACCATGCGATGGTAATCACAAACGATAGTTTGGTAGCAGTTGCGACATCCAAATTAAAAGGTGTGAATAAAATCAAAATTAAACCCGCAATAAAAGGAATCGTGCTACCAATATAACCCCACGCATAACCTTGCGCGGACACCATATCCATGCGTTCATCACTTGACACATCAATTAACATGGAATCGTAAAATACATTGCATGCGGAATAACCAATGCGTGCCAAAATGAACATCATCGCAAACGCTTGCCACCTTGTGGTCACTGCTAAAGCGAGTCCACCCAACAGCCCTATCCCTAAAAAGATAGCAAATAATTTTTTCTTCATCCCTCGATAATCCGCAATCGCACCAATCACAGGCGATACCAAAGCCAACAACAACACCGCAACCGATGTCGCCCCACTAAACCAAGCAGTAATGATGTTATCCGCAACGCCTTCACTGGCTGCCATGCTCCGAAAATAAATTGGAATTGTCGCAGTTACGATTAAAATAAATGCAGAGTTGGCAACATCATATAAAATCCAACTCTTCTCAGCTTTTGTATATTTCATAAGCCTTCCTTCGATTAGCGATCATCGTATGCTTGGTGATCGTAATAGTTAAATCCATTTGGTTGATTCAATAAATATGGATAAGTATGAATAAAACCTTCATAAACAAGCTCCATATCCAAAACATTAATCAAATCTTCAGGACTTGTCCACTCTGGTGCAATGCTTTGATCTAAAATCGCAATCTTAACAAACAATTCTGAAACAAATTGCGAACAAAAATAATACCGTTTCCGTACGTAACGCACTTTAAAGGGAATAAACAAAAGTCCAATGAGATTGTATTTATATTCACGCGCCGTATGTTCAAAATTAGCGATTTCAGCCTTAAGTTGAGCGGCTTGTTCAGAGGAAAGCTGCATTCGATACACCTTGATTTCTGAATGCGGTGATAATTGGTAAACGCCATCTTGGATATTTTCTTTGACAAATCCACCAAGCAGCGGATTTCTAGGATTTAAACGCCCAAAAGAATACATCTCGCTTAAATTTGAATTAAAACTCAACGATGTGTGCATGTATTTAAAACTTGCTACCCGTGACAACATTCGTGAAAACAGTGTCCCGGTTTTTGAAAACACCACATAAATTTCCATCATACTCACCCTTTGATGTTATTTTTTGAGCCCACAAAGGCTTCCACTAAATCAAAGCTCTCAAGGGGACCCACAACGATCAGCACATCATTTTCCTCAAATTGCAAGGTTGGACTTGGGGAAGCAATCAACTGTTTATCGCGCTGAATCGCAATCACGGTTGCCATTGTATGCTGATAAAACTTTGAACTCTTTAGCGATTCGTTTAAAAGCGGACTCTCACCTGTAATCTCAACTTCAAAACGATTCAATAAATCGATGTTTTTAAAACGACTGCTCAAATCGAGAATCTCCCTCACAATGCTTTGGATTTCATCTTCAATCTCTGCTTTACGTTTAAAAGCATCCCGTAAGTTCGCCTTTAAAACTTCCACGCTATTCACAAAGGAAGCCTGCTGCAAATAATGCAAGGCGTGCGCTTTCGGTTCTATAAAAATACCGCTCTGCTCGACAACTCGCACCACTTTGCTTTGTTCTAAAAGTGACATGGCGCGCCGAATCGTTTCAGGTGAAACACCATACTCGCTCGACAAGGTGGAGCGCCCTGACACTTTGCTGTTTTCTTTAAGCTCGCCCCGCACAATGCGATAGGCGAAATCCAGTGCAATTTGCACGTAAATTGGAGATTGTACTTTCCTGGTCAATTGAAGACTCCTTCATTATTTGCTCTATTATAGCACAAGCTTTAACACGATACGTGAATCATTGTGACGTAAGCGCAATAAACTGATCAATGTCCTGTTCAATGAGCGCCAACGACTTCTCAAAAAACTCAGATTTACTCACATCAATACCCGCCATCCGTGCCACTGTTTTAATATCATTTTTACCCGTTGCTTTTAATAAAGCATTGTATTGCTCCACAAATCCATCGGAAGTTTCTAAATATTGAGCATACAAACCTTTCGCAAACAACAAGCCAAAAGCATAGGGAAAATTGTAAAAATTCAAGCCGGCACTGTAATAGTGCGGTTTATTAAGCCACATGTAGGGATGCAAAACATCGTGGTCAAGGCCATCGCCATAAGCTTGTTTTTGGCTCTCTACCATCATTTGTTTTAATTCATTGACCGAAACAACACCTTCAGAACGCTTCTCAAACAAAGCACTTTCAAATAAGAAACGACTGTAGATATCAACGATAACTTGCCCAGCATCTGAAATCGATGCTTCCAAGATCGCAATCTTTTCTTGATCACTCACTTCTTTTAATGCCGCATTAACAACAATTGTCTCACAAAAGATGGATGCCGTTTCTGCCAAGGGCATCGGATAACGGCTGTTGATAATGGACTCATCAACAAGCTGTTGACCATGATAGCCGTGACCAAGTTCATGAGCTAAGGTAATAACATTTGAAAAACTACCATCAAAGTTAGCAAGAATCCGACTTTCTTTAATCGGATGAATGTTCATGCAAAAGGCACCCCCACGTTTTTGATTGCGTGGTGTGTAATCGATCCACTTGTTTTGATAGGCCTTATCTGCATAATCTGCTAAGGCACTTGAAAATGTCGCAAACTGCTTTGTGATGTAAGCCATGGCTGCATCGTAAGTCATGCTGCTTTCACTGGCACCCATGGGCGCAAACAAGTCATAAAAGGGTAACCCACCTTCATGATTTAATAACTTCGCTTTGTGTTTGTAGTAGCGATGGAAACTCGGCAAGGATTTTTGCATGGCGCTCAGCATCGCATCCAAGGTGCTTTGATCCATGCGTGATTGAATCAAGGTTTCAGCAAGCGGTGAATCGTATTGACGCATTGTATTTAATGTGTTCACTTCGCCTTTGATGCCATTTAAGGCAGCAGCCGAAGACTCTTCGATTTGTTTGTAGGCTGACAATTCAGCTTCATAGCCTGCTTTTCTAACCTTGCCATCGTGATGATAGGCTAAGTTGCGCACCGCTGGCAACGGCAATGTTTCGACTTTGCCATCCAATATCACATCCACCAATAAAGTGGAAGAAATTTTGTTTTGTAAATTGGACCACGCGGTGGAACCACTTAACTTCATCTTTGAAATTAAAACCTCTTCTTTTTCGCTTAATAAATGATTGGCTTGTTTTTTAATAAAGTGCAAGTGGTAGGCAACGGCTTGCAGTTTGGGTGACTGCGCGATCACTTGATCCAAATCTTCAACTTCTTTTAAAAACATTTGAAACGCAACGCTGGGCTTCACAAACTCGTTCGCCAACTCTTGAACATAGTTAAGATAATACAAAGCTTGCTCGTTGCTGGCATCCACGGCACTGACTAAATTCGCATAACCGATTACCTTAATCAGCAAGGTAGACAAGCTTACTTGAAAATCTAAAAATTGCTCGCATTTTGAAACAACATTTTCCAAATTCGTTAACTGCGATTGGGCAAAGGATTGCGCCTCGACACTTAATGCTTTAATCTTTTCTAAATCCGCTTGATACGCTGCATCATTAAAGGATTGATACAGTTCACTTAAACTCCATTCCATAGTTATTGCTCCTTTTGGTGTGTTGGTAATTGTTTGACAAACTCATAAAAATCTTCGTAACTGCCTTGATGATGGGCTGGGATTGGATTGTCACGCTCAATGACATGGTCCTCAATCAAAAAGGTGGTCATGTTTAATTTTGAAGCAATCATATCTTCAAAGGGATCGTTGCCAACCATTAAACATTGTTCAGGTTTAAGTTTGTTATCACTTAAAATTTCTTCATAATATTGTAGATGCGGTTTACAATAATGGTTTTGCTCATAATCGGTCACGTACGAAAACTCACTCACATCAAAACCAGCCCACTCGATACGCTTATCAATCGCAAGCTTTGGAAACAAGGGGTTGGTTGCTACGATTAAATTGTATTGTTTTGTTTTCAACAACGTAATCGCCTCCCGCATCCAAGGATTAGGTGTAATCACCGTTTTTAAAGCATCGAAACCACTGAGATAAAAATCCATGAAGCGTGCCTGATACATGGCAAGATCCTCAGCTGCAATATAAGTCGCAAACGCATCCATAAAGACCTTCTCATTGGATATCTTCTCTGTGTTTTCAACCATGACTTGCATGCTACGATGCAACATCCCAAACAATTTTTCTGGTTCAATAATGTCTTGAAAATGATTGCCTAAGCCATTAAAATAAACGCGTTCGAAATCATCCATTGCAATCGGCAGTAGCGTTCCATCCAAATCAAACAAAATCGTGTCTATCATAATTACCTTCTTTCTGCCTTATTTTATCCTTGAAACACTTTTATTTCAACTTGCCCTTTTTTCCCAACAAAAAAGAGTTCCAAAGAACTCTTTGAACAAATTATATTTTATGGAATCAAACTGGGTTTTTTGGGATGTGCGTTGTGATGATGGTTGTCCCTGGACAAAACGTCAAGGTTTCACACGTGTTCAAGGCA
>JAAZGU010000076.1 GCA_012511085.1 Erysipelothrix sp.
TCTGTACTACCAAGTCCCGAACCCATCAATTGGGCAGGAACAATGGCCTTAACCGGTACGAACAAGGTGTTGTCTTCTTCTTTAATGGGAAGTTTTTCAAGCAGTGCTGGGTCGATATTCATAACAGATACTTGTGGATAGTCAAGCAACTGCAATCCTTGACCAAATGCTTTAACCAAGATCTTATCATCAGTTGATAACAGATTAAGGGTTTCATCGTCAAAATGAACCATGACATGGTTGATGCCTCCATGTTTACCGGTAACCACACCTTTACGATGCTTGCCATCACCGCTTTGGATAATTGCTTCATTGCCAACACAAGCCAAGATATTTAAAGCGGCATCTTCTCTTTCTTTTGGATTTTTCATACTAACGCCGGGCTCAATATGATCGCCAATCATATTCATGCACGGGTCACCAATTTTGGCATTATAAGCAATACCACCAACCGATGGGACAATCTTAGGACTGCCATCGCTGGAAACGCGATAACCTGGTAATCGCATGGTTGGATGATGGATGACACCACTTACCGAAAGCATCACGCATTGGTCTTTATTTGTTTTTAATTGATTCATAATACACTCCCTTCGTGTTTATAATATCAAATAATAAGCCCATTTACCTGAAATAAGGAGTATAATAAGTAAGAAATGAGGAAATTATGATTTATATTTTGATTGGTATTGTTGTGATTTTGTTAAGTTTGATTCCAACTCAGAAACGCAAAGATTTGACGTGGATGAAAGGTCATTCCTATCACCGTGGTAAATACACCCAGGACCAACGCATTGGTGAAAATTCCAAAGCCGCGATTACATTGGCAATGGCTGATCAGCGTCCTGCTGAAATTGATGTGCGCATCACCAGCGACCAAGAACTTGTCGTATTTCACGATGCCTCCTTATTACGGATGTGCGGTGTGGATGCGCTGGTGGAAAGCTTAACCTTGAAAGAAGTGCAAGCTCATCCGCTCTCAGTGTCACAAGCGGCAATTCCAAGCCTCCAGGAGGTGCTTAAGCTAGTGGATGGTAGCATAGGGCTCATCATCGAAATTAAGCCAACCACACACATTGCCGCAACCTGCGAGGCATTAATGGCACAACTTGAAAATTATAATGGCAACTATGCCATTTGTTCTTTTGACCCCTTTATTATAGGGTACTTTAAAAAACATTACCCACACGTGATCCGGGGACAAATTATTCATAATTTCTTTAAAAATAAAGATTTAAGTTGGCTCAAGAAAGTCTTGTTGACAACCAATGGTTTCAACGGATGGACTCGCAATGACTATTTAAGCCTTCATTATACAATGGTTCCTTATTATGCTTGGATGCGGTGGCTGAATGGTTTTATTTGCACGTGGACGATTTCAGATGTTGATATGTATAAAAAAATAGAAAAGAAAGTCGATCATATGATCATAGAGTTTATTAACGATGTTAAGTAGTGTTAAGCAGTGGTTTTATAAAAATTTCAATCAAGACAATGAGAAACCTTTGTATCGTAAGGATCTCATTAAAAACACCATCAAAATCGCATGGCCTTCAGCAACGGAAGCTTTTTTAATTAGTGTGATTGGCGCTGTCGATATGATGATGGTAGGCCGTTTAGGGAAAGAGGCGATTGCAGCGGTCGGCATCACGAATCAACCGAAATTCATTTTATTGGCGTCGATTCTAGCACTCAATATTGGGGTTACGGTAATCGTTTCGCGTCGAAAAGGGCAAGGTAATCGTGAACTTGCGAATCGGACGCTTCAAAATGCACTGCTTATTTCTTTGGTTTTAAGTGTGCTACTTAGTTTAATCGGGATTGTGTTTGCGCAACCCTTTTTAGAGCTTGCGGGTGCCGAAAGTGATTACATTCATTTATCGATTCAGTACTTGCAAATTATCTTAGTTGGTAATATCTTTCTAGGATTGGCCTTAACCATCAATGCCGCGCAACGCGGTGTTGGGGCAACCTTCATTGCCATGAAAACCAATCTTATTGCCAATGGTATTAACGTTGTTTTAAACTATTTTTTGATTAATGGAATTTGGATTTTCCCGCGCCTTGAAGTGCAAGGGGCAGCAATCGCGACCACGATTGGGCATTTCTTTGCCTTTGTGATTGCGCTACGCTCCATCCTTAAAAAAGATTCTTATTTGCTTTTAAAACTTAAAGAGTTTTTTGTTGTGAGTAAGGATACGGTGGCCTTATTAATTGATATCAGTAAATCAGCTTTTGTGGAACAGATCTTTTTACGCATCGGATTTTTAATGTACATCCGTGCGGTCGCCGGGCTTGGCACTGTGGCGCTCGCCACGCACAACATCGTCACCAACATCATGATTATTTCGTTCTCACTGGGGGATGGACTTGCGGTCGCGAACTCATCTTTAACGGGTCAAAGTTTGGGTGCCAAACGTCCTGATTTGGCGATTGCTTACGGGCACATCTCACAGTCCATTGGTTTGATTGTGGCTTTGATCTTTAGTAGTGTCTTAACATTGTTTCGTCATCAAGTCATGTATCTGTTTACGGATGATATGGATTTAAATAATTTAGGCTCGCAGATGCTGATTGTGTTGGCAGTGATTATCCTATTTCAAATCATACAAGTTATCATCACGGGTGCTCTACGTGGGGCTGGGGATGTGCGTTTTGTGGCCTTGCTTTCACTCTTTAGTGTGACCTTTTTAAGGCCGTTTTTAACGTATTTATTTGCCTATGCCTTGCAGATGGGATTGCTGGGAGCTTGGGTTTCAGTGCTTGTCGATCAGATCATTCGCTTGCTCATAACACGAAAACGATTTTTAGATGCGAAATGGACTTTAATCACGGTTTAAAGCATCCATTTGTTCAAAAATTAGCATGGTAATAATGTCACAAATGCGCTATAATTAAAGCGTTGAAAAGCTATAGGAGGAACTATGTCCAAAAAATTTATGACAATGGATGGAAACACTGCAACCTCACATGTGGCATATGCTTTCACTGAAATTGCAGCAATCTATCCGATTACACCATCCTCAACAATGGCTGAATTAATTGATGCTTGGGCTTCGCAAGGGCGCAAGAATATTTTTAATTCAGTTGTTAAAGTTGTTGAAATGCAATCTGAAGCCGGAGCGGCCGGAGCAGTTCATGGGGCGCTACAAGGCGGAACGTTATCATCGACCTTTACAGCTTCACAAGGATTGCTGTTAATGATACCTAACATGTACAAGTGGGTAGGGGAATTACTACCAGCTGTGATGCATGTTTCTGCACGTTCACTTGCGAGTCGTTCACTATCAATCTTTGGTGACCACCAAGACGTCTATGCTGCACGTCAAACTGGGGTTGCCATGATTGCATCACATTCCGTGCAAGAGGCGATGGACTTAGCAGGTGTAGCACACCTAAGTGCAATTAAAGCAGCAGCTCCAATGCTACATTTCTTCGATGGATTTAGAACATCACATGAGATTCAAAAAATTGAAGTTCTAGATTATGAAGATTTAGCGAACTTATTGGATCGGGAAGCGTTGGCTGAATTTAGAGCGCGGGCGCTTAACCCACACACAAACCCTGTAACACGTGGTGGAGCAGAGAATGATGACATTTACTTCCAAGGTCGGGAAGCACAAAACTTACATTACGCAAAAGTTGGTGATGTAATTGCTGAATACATGGAAGCAATCTCAAAATTGACAGGTCGTCATTATGCACCATTTACATATTATGGTCATCCAGAAGCGGACCGCATCATTGTCGCGATGGGTTCGGTTACTGAGGCGGCTGCCGAAGTTATTGATGCCTTAAATGAGCGTGGTGAAAAAGTTGGAATGATTAAAGTTCACCTCTATCGTCCATTTAGAGCAGACTTCCTAAAGACGGTCTTACCAAAATCAGTTAAGAAGATTGCGGTTCTGGATCGTACCAAAGAAGTTGGAAGTCATGAACCACTGTATATGGATATCAATGAAGCATTAAAAGGCTATCAAGACATTGAACTCATCATCGGTGGTCGTTACGGGCTATCTTCTAAAGATACCCAACCGGAAGACATTAAAGCTGTGTTTGATCACTTAAACAGTGAAAACCCATTCACAGGCTTTACCATTAGTATTGTGGATGATGTCACGCATCTTTCCTTGCCAGTGGATCCAACCTTTGAAATTAAGACTGATTACACATCATGCTTATTCTATGGTTTAGGTTCCGATGGTACGGTATCCGCAAACCAAAACTCGATTCGAATCATTGGTGATAACACAGACTTGTATTCACAAGCCTACTTTGCTTATGACTCGAAAAAAGCAGGTGGAGCAACCCGCTCGAACTTACGATTTGGGAAATCACCGATTCGTTCAACCTATTACATTAATAAAGCAGACTTTATTTCTTGCTCATTGGATTCTTACCTCTACAGATACGATATGATTCGTAACTTGAAACATGGTGGAACTTTCTTATTATCAACGTCTTACAAAGCTGAAGAGATGGAGAAACATCTACCAAAACGGGTTAAGAAACAATTGGCAGAAAAAGAAGCTAAATTCTACATCATTGATGCCAACGCAATTGCGGAATCGATTGGTATGGGACGTCGTACCAACACGATTCTTCAATCGTCATTCTTCGCATTGAACCCACAGATCTTACCTTATGAAGATGCAATTCAATACATGAAAGATGCAGCCGAACGTTCATACGGTCGAAAAGGTGAAGAAATTGTGCGTCTGAACCATCAAGCCATTGACATGGGTAAAGATGGTTTAGTTGAAGTTAACGTTGACCCAGCATGGGCTGACTTAGAACTTGGTAACACACGCAAGAGCACGGGTGATGAGTACTTTGACGAGTTTGTTACTGCAATCAACTCCCTTGAGGGTTATGATCTACCAGTCAGTGCGTTTTTAAAGCATGATGTCTTAGATGGTTCCATGCGAAATAACGTTGCTTACTTTGAGCATCGTAACATCGCTGTCCAAGTTCCAAAGTGGATTCCAGAAAACTGTATCCAATGCGGATTCTGTTCCTTTGTATGTCCACATGCAACGATTCGGACCTTCTTATTGGATGAAAATGAAATCAAGAATGCACCGATGGAATTTGAAACCTTAACACCCATGGGACGTGGTGTTGAAGGCCTGCAATATCGGGTCATGGTTTCACCTGACAACTGTGTCGGCTGTAGCCTATGTGTTGTTGAGTGTCCAGGTAAAGGTGGTAAGAAAGCGCTTGAAATGGTGGATGTCAATGAACAACTCCATGAGGCACCACTTGCCAACTACATGTACAAAGAAACACGTTACAAATCTGAATTCTTCCCAACCAACACCATTAAAGGTAGCCAGTTCTTGATGCCTTACTTTGAGGTATCGGGGGCTTGTGCCGGTTGTGGTGAGACACCGTATTATCGTTTAGTTACACAACTCTTTGGAAGTGACATGATGATTGCTAACGCAACAGGTTGTACCTCAATCTATTGTGGATCAACACCATCCTCACCCTTTGTTACCGACAAGGACGGTAAAGGTGTGGCATGGGCCAACTCCCTCTTTGAAGACAATGCCGAATATGGCTTTGGTATGAAAGTTGCGCAAGATTATAAAGCACTTGAGTTGGTGAATCGCTTCGAAGCAGCGAAAGCTGACTTTGAACCGGAACTTCAAGCAGTTGTTGATCAATACATAGAAATTAAAAACAACCGTGAAGAAGAAAAAGAAGTTGCACCACAACTTGTTGAATTGCTTGAAAAATCAAAATCTCCATTAGCGGCAGAGCTCTTGGAAGATGCACGTGATTTTGTCAGCAAATCAGTATGGATTGTTGGTGGTGATGGTTGGGCCTACGACATTGGTTTTGGCGGCCTTGACCATGTAATCGCAAACAGCCTCGATGTTAACATCCTCATCTTGGATACAGAAGTGTACTCCAACACCGGTGGACAATCATCGAAAGCATCACAAGCAGCTTCGATTGCGAAGTTTACAGCGGGTGGTAAGACAACTGGTAAGAAAGACTTAGGTCTCATGGCGATGATGTATGGCCATGTGTACGTTGCTAGCATCGCAATGGGCGCTAATCGTGTCCAAACGATTCGTGCCCTTAAAGAAGCGGAAGCATACGATGGACCATCGGTCATTATTGCTTATTCACCATGTATCGAACATGGAATTAAAGGTGGTTTAGCGAATCATCAAATCACGCAAAAAGCAGCGGTTGAATGTGGATATTGGACCTTGTATCGTTACAACCCAGATAATGTTGAAAAACCATTAACGGTTGACTACGCAAGACCAGACTTCGACAAATTCCGTGACTTCGTAATGACTGAAACCCGTTATAACCAACTGCCAAATGCAAATCCATTTGAAGCAGAAGAACTGCTGAACAAAGCAGCAACGGATGCGAAGAGTCGCTTTGACCGCTTGATGAAGCTCGCAAGCGATTAATAATTAACTTAAATCAGGGTGCCATGGCACTCTGATTTTTTTATTGCGAAAAAGTCAGAAGCCGCACATGAATAACAAGACAAAACATGATAATCTTGTTATGATATCAATGGTGAACGATTTGTATTCTTAGGGATTTTTAAATCAAGTAACTATAATATAAGAAAAGGTGAACGCATGCGAATCGGATTATTCAGTGACACATATTTGCCTGATATTAATGGCGTTGCGATTTCAGTCTACACGCTACAACAAGCGCTCATGGAACAGGGTCATGAGGTCTTTGTGATTACGACCCACCATAGCTTGTTAGCCATAGAATACGAGGACAATGTCTTACGATTGCCAGGTTTTGAACTTAAAAAACTCTATGGTTACGTTTTTACGACACCGGTCCAAATCCGTGCCTTCATGCACGTGCGTGATATGAAGTTGGATATCATCCACGCCCACACCGAGTTTGGGGTTGGTATGTTTGCGCATATCTGTGGTAAGATGCTTAAATTACCAATTGCATTAACCTACCATACGACCTATGAGGATTACACGCATTACATCAACAAATACAACATCAAAGCCATTGATAAATTTGCGAAGTCATCAGTTATTAAAATAAGTCGCATCTTCGCTTCATCGAGTCGTGTGATTATTGCGCCATCACAAAAAACAAAGGAAATGTTGTTGCGTTATGGTATCACCCGTGAAATCAAAGTCATTCCCACCGGGCTTGACCTTGACCGCTTTAATCCCCACAACAAAAACACTGAAAAAATTAAACAGTTTCGTGAACAAATGCAAGTTAAGGATCATGAACAACTTTTAATTTTCATTGGACGGTTAGCGAAAGAAAAAAGCGTTGATGATGTGATTGAAGGGTTTGCCTTGTTAAAGGCAAAACGTAACGATGTGAAACTTGTCATCGTTGGTGGTGGACCATCCGAAGCTGATTTAAAAGCCTTGGTCCAAGCCCTTCGTTTAGAAAATGATGTGATATTCTTTGGGAAAGTAAACAGTGAAGATGTGCCTTGTGCTTATCATATGGCGGATGCTTTTATTTCAGCGTCCACAACTGAAACTCAAGGCTTAACTTATATCGAAGCCTTGGCGAGTGGCTTGGTTGTTTTTGCCCGCGATGACGAGGCTATTAGTTCCATCATCAAGCAAGGCGAAAATGGCTACCTCTTTGACGATGTCGAAACTTTAGCCCAGCAATTGGATGAGTACCTAGCCCTAGATTTAGAACAGAAAGCAAAAATACGAGCACATGCTCAAGAAGCGGTACAGGTTTACAGCAAAGCAAACTTTGCGAAAAGTGTGTTGTCAGCTTATGAATTGGCACAAGAAATTTACATGTCTGCGTATACAATTGAATCAATGAAACAAGTTAATGGTCATGTGATTGTGCATCTAAAGAACCGCTACGATCACATCGATGTGGAATTGTTGGAGGAAACGGTGGTGGAAAAAGCCTTGATTGAAACAAAAATGGTAACAAAAGATGAATTAAGTGAGCTGTTGGAAGATGAAAAATTATCCAAAGCCTATAAAAAATGCATCGTTAAACTTGCGAGTCGGGATTTAAGCCACAAAGAGCTTCATGATTTCTTAATGGATGATCCGTATTTAAACATGCACCAACTTGAATCACTCTTGGATATTTTGGAGCGTCAAGGATTAATTGACGATAAACAATTAGCAACAATGATTATTACTTCAATGCAAGAGAAATTGTATGGCAAACATAAAGTTATGAACAAATTGCGCGATCGCGGCATTGCGGATGAATTAATCGCATCCCATTTTGACGATTTCGATGACAAACTAGAAAGTAAGCGTGCGCATGCGCTTGCCATCGAGCTGCAAGGTAAAGTGAATGACGTGTCAGTCATCGCTAAAAAAGAGAAACTTAAAAAGCGGCTTGTGTATCGTGGTTATGATGTTAGAATTGCACAAGCTGCTGTCAATATGCTTAATTACGATGTTGAAGCTCAACAGGAACTTGAAAATTGTGCGAAGTTAGCGCAAAAACAACTCGTGCAATTTAAAAGACGTACCTTTAAAGATAAGTATGATAAAAGAAAAAGATTATCCTATGCGCTTGCGAAAAAAGGATTTAAATTTGATATGATTAATGAAGTTATTGGACAGTTAGAAAGTGAAGGACAGTTAGATGATTAATGAATTTAGAGAAAAAGACAAAATTGAAGAACACTTGCTGGTCACGCAGGTTTCACAAGGTGTAACCAGTGCGGGAGCTCCTTATTTATCAATCGTGCTGCAGGATAAATCAGGAACAATTGACGGTAAATTGTGGGATGTTAAACCCGAACAAGTTAAAGTTATCGAAGCCGGTAAAATTATGCTTGTCAGTGGGGAAGTGTTGAAATATCGCAACGCATTACAACTTCGCATCCATGATGCGATTCCTGTCAATGAAGCGATTGACATCAATGAATTTGTTGAAAGCACGGATGTCCCCATCGAGAAGTTACAAAAAATAATCTATGGCGCCATTGATACCATTGAAGATGAAATTTATCAAGGCATCGTAAAACAAATATTTTCAGAATATGATCAGGAGTTTTTTGAATTTCCAGCAGCATCACGCAACCACCATGATTTTCATGGAGGATTAGCTACTCATGTTGCATCGATGTTAACTTATGCGCAATTTATCATTCAACATAACCCGTGGTTGAACTCAGATTTATTAATTGCTGGTATCTTACTTCATGACTTTGGGAAAATATATGAATTATCAGGACCTGTTTTAACGGAATACACACTTAAAGGAAGACTCATCGGTCACATTTCAATTATGAATTCCATGATTTATGAAATTGCGAAACGCAATGGCTGGGAAAATTATGAACAAACGGTCTTATTAACACATCTTATTTTAGCGCATCATGGCGAATACGAGTTTGGTTCGCCCATCTTACCAATGGTAGCGGAAGCAGAGATATTAAATTTGATTGATAATCTTGATGCGCGTTTGAACATGCTGGAAAAAATGTTGGAAAGTACGGATCCTCAAACATTTTCACCCCGCATCTTTTCGCTCGAAAATCGAAGTTTTTATCGTAGTAAATAATCAAAGACCTCTATCATCAACGATAGAGGCCTTTTTTTATTGTCTTAGTAAGTCGTGAACGTGTGCTAAGTCAATGGTTTGATCGGGTTTAAATTCAAGCAACAAACCATCATCATCATGATAACGTGGAATTAAATGAATGTGAAAATGCATCACTGTCTGGCCTGCAACTTCCCCCACGTTGCTTAGCATATTAAGACCTCTTGCATTTAACGTGGTTTTTAAATGATTACCTAAGGACTGGCTGACCTTAAAAAGATGACTGATGACTTCGGGGTCACAACTTAAAAAATCCTCAGTGTGCACCTTGGGAATAACCAATGTGTGACCTTTCGTGACCTGCGATATATCCAAGAACGCTAAAGCAAGGTCATCTTCATAGATAACATAAGCAGGAATTTCTTGATTAATTATCTTACAAAAAATACACATACCAACCTCCTTATCTCTATCATAATAAAAACAAACCGCCATGACTAGCGGTTTGGTAAGTATTCACTGTAATTTTCTTTAAGCGCATCGTGGATGAGTTTGTCGTAAACATTGAAGTTGCCTTCTTTAAAGTAATTAACAAACATCATTTCACTTACAGAACTCAAAGGTGATAAGGCTTCCACGATATCATCGAAAAAGCGTGTTGTGTTCACTTCGACAACCTGCACGACGTATGCTTTTTCATCGCCATCACTCTCAAGTGGCAAAGAAGACAAGGTTGGAACAGTAGCTTGTGCGATGAATTGTTTCACCGAAGCAGGGGCCGAACTTTCATTATGAATGAGTTGCAGTTCACCTTGATAAATCACAGAAGATGAGAGCTCATCAACGACATCTTCAAAGCTTTCACCAGCTTGCAGTGCTTGAATCGCAGCTGTTGCTTTTTCTTCATTAGCAAATTCTGCAATCCGTACTTGTTTTGGATCGTAGGTTATAACAATCAGCTCATCGTTTTCTCTGATAAATTGTTTTGCAAGTGCTTCTTGTTGAATGTTTGGCAACAATGCTTTCTCAATGTAATCAGCTTCAGATTCAAAACCATACATTGATAATGTCGAATCAAAGGATTCACCAAAAATTTCTTTAATGCTTTCCAGCTCTTCATCAGCAGCCTTGCGAATATTAGCATCGATTGGCATCTCTTTGTTTGTTATTTTTTGCTTAGCAATCTCAACGATTACACTGGCAGGATCTTGATTTTTCATCAAATTAAAAACAGTTGCTTTTGAAAACTCTGAATCACCGACGATGATCACCGTCTCTTTGGGATTCGATACTTGTACAGTTGCATTGGCACAACCCACCAATAACATGAGCAACAATAGCATACTAAGTAACTTTTTCATATTATTGCCCTCCTTCTGGGTTAATGTAGTTTTCTATTTTTTCTTGTAAGTTTTCCATACCCTTACCAGTAAACTGCAATCCCATTGTTTTTGCTTTTTCCCAAATCATGATTTGTTGTTCTTTAGCATGGGCGGATAAGAGCGAATTTTTAAAGCCATCTTCCTTTTTGATGGTTCCCAAATCGAGTGAATCAAGTTGGATTAAATGATAACCATAATCGGACTTAACCCATTCACTGAGTTCATTTGCTTCATCCAATTTCAGGGCAGCATTTAAAAATTCTTCCACAAAATTTGTTTGGGCGTCCATGTAACCCAAGGCACCGTTGTTGGTAG
This sequence comes from Erysipelothrix sp., assembly GCA_012511085.1. Taxonomy (GTDB): domain Bacteria; phylum Bacillota_I; class Bacilli_A; order Erysipelotrichales; family Erysipelotrichaceae; genus UBA6182. The sequence goes on from JAAZGU010000076.1 coordinate 11,208, forward strand.
CGGAACCCGTGTCATCTGAATACTCGGCGGCGACCTCACCAAAGGCTTGGCCGGCAGCGAGCGCATTTTTGATTTTATCCCAACGTGATTGTTCTTCTTCTGTTGGTTGATCAGGATTATCCATGGCTACTAAAATATGAGAAACCATGCGTGGTTTAAAATTCTCAATAAAGGGTGTGATAAATTCATCTTCATTTTCTAATAAATAACTCAGGGTCATGTCATCCAATTTAATAAGATGTTCAAAATAAGCTTGTAAGTCACTTGCTGATTCATAACCAACTGCAATTAATGCTTGACTTAGCACGTCTTCATAATCAGTAGGGTAGTTTTGTTTAAATTGTTCGATTGTAAGTTCGGTTTGAATTTTAGCTTCTGACTTTTGATCGGTGGTTAAAGGTTCACCTTGCAACACAACGGCTTTCTCAACCAATGAGTAAGCGGCAGCGATTCCAAGATTATCCAATAACTCATGATACAAGTCATCTGCTGTAAAGTCTTCACCATTTAGTTCAAAGACCACATCGTGGCCATCAACTTTTTTACCTTTTAAGATGTCTTTAGTTTGTTCAACAACGTAATACCCAATCGCGAATAAAAACATAACACCCACGAGTATCACAAACCAAAAACGTTTGATCATACTTTGCATAAAGACCTCCTTGCAACTCATTAATTATAAAAGAAACCACAATGAATTGCAATTCATTCCATTTTGGAAGGGGCTCATCAATGGGCAACAATTCGAGCTTTTTATTTGTGAAAAATCATTGATAATATATTATCATTTCATTTGAGCATTGGACGACATTTTGATAGAATATGACAAGGAAGGAAAAGGTAGGTATGTCAGTTTTAGAAATTAAAGATCTCCATGTTGAGATTGATGGATATAAAATATTAAAAGGCGTTGATTTAACGATTAAGTCAAATGAGATTCACGCCTTAATGGGACCCAATGGAAACGGTAAGTCAACCCTTGTTTCAACCATTATGGGCCATCCAAAGTATGAAGTCACACAAGGGAGTGTTACCTTTGATGGTCAGGATGTTTTGGACATGGAAGTTGATGAACGAAGCAAAGTTGGGTTGTTTTTAGGAATGCAATACCCACAAGCAGTACCAGGAGTTACCAACTCTGACTTTTTAAGAGCCGCTATGAACGCGCGTAGTGAAAAACCAGTCTCATTGTTTACCTTTATTAAATCGATGGAAGGTGCTATTAATAAACTTGAGATGAAATCTGATTTAGCGCATCGGTATGTCAATGAAGGTTTTTCAGGCGGTGAGAAAAAACGAAATGAAGTCCTGCAAATGCTTTTATTAAAACCTAAGTTAGCCATGCTTGATGAAATCGACTCAGGTTTAGATATTGATGCCTTACGCGTTGTCGCGAATGTGGTAAAAGAGATGGTAGAAAGTCAAGATATGGGGCTCATCATCGTGTCACACTACGAACGTTTCTTCCATTTGATTACACCCACGCATACGCATGTTATGATTGATGGTCGGATTATTAAAAGTTCAGATGCCAGTCTTGTGACTAAAGTTGACCAAGAGGGCTATGAATGGCTCGCACAAGAAGCTGGTGTTGAAATTATTCAAGAGAAAGAAGAAAAGAAACAACCAGTCAGCTTAGGTGCATGTGGAGCGAATCCAACACGAGGTAAAGTCGATGGCAACGCTTGATTATGTTGTGGATGAAAGCCAAAGACTTCAATTAAATAATGAAAAAGTCCAAGTTGTGAATGTAAACATTCAGAACAATTTGGAATTAGAAATAGATATACCAGGTAACACGCATGGTAGTGCACTCATCAATGTGCGCGGCCAAGGTACGTTTAAACTGAATGTCATTGCCAATGAAGGTGCCGATTGGTCGATTTTAATGATGAATGAAAGCGACCAAGATATTGAGTTTTATGAAGACTGGCATCTTAAAAAGGATGCTAATATAGCCTTAGCGATTGGTGAGTTGACCAATGGTAATCACACCAAGCATATTCATTACCATCTTTTGGAAGAAGGTTCTACGATAAATGTGCGTGGTGCCAATTTAGTGCAATCAAAGTTAGTTTCAATGGTTAAAGCAATTCACTATAAAGGCAACACCTATGCACAAATTGATAACTATGGGATTGTCTTGGAACATTGTGAATACACGTTGGATGTAATTGGGCAAATTGAAAAAGCTGCCCGTAATTCCAAAACACATCAAACGAGTCGGATTATGAACTTTGGTGATGATGTTAAGACGTCGGTTAATCCAAAGTTGATTATTGAAGAAAACGATGTGGAAGCATCGCATGCCGCTTCCATGGGGCAACCCGATCCGCTGCAAGTGTATTATTTACAATCACGGGGCATGGATCGCACTGAAGCCTTAAAATTAATTTCTTTGGGCTACTTGCTACCAATCGTCGAGTATATCGAGGACGAACACATAAAAGAAACATTGAGAGATGCCGTCATTGAAAAAGTAGGTAATTCATGTTTGATGTAATGGAAATCAGAAAAGATTTTCCAATGTTAATGAATCAAAAAGATGGGGATAATCCAAACATCTATTTTGATAATGCCGCAACGACCTATAAGCCACAACCAGTGATTGATGCGGTGTTGAGTTATTATACTAAAAAATCGGTTAATATTCATCGTGGTGATTATGACTTGTCATATCAAGTATCCAGTGAATATGAAAGTGCCCGTAAAACAATTGCGGAATTTATTAATGCACAACCCAATGAGCTCGTGTTTACTTCCGGAGCATCCGCTTCGTTGAACCTTGTTGCTTATGGCTGGGGGCGTAAACACTTGAAGCCAGGTGATGTGGTTTTGTCCACAGAAGCAGAACATGCTTCCAATATTTTGCCGTGGTTTAAAACAGTTGAAGAAACGAAAGCAATCATCGAATTCATCCCCTTAACAAAAGATGGGAAATTAACCATTGAAAACTTTAAAAAAGTTATGAATGACAAAGTTAAGGTTGTGACAATCGCGAGTGTGACCAATGTTTTAGGTTACATCGTTCCCATTAAAGAGATCGTTGATATTGCGCATGGATATGGTGCGATTGTGGTTGTCGATGGTGCTCAATCGGTTCCTCATATTCCAACGGATGTTAAAGCATTGGATATCGATTTTTTGGCGTTTTCCGCTCATAAAATGGTAGGGCCAACGGGTGTCGGTGCTTTGTATGGTAAATATGAGTTACTCGAACAGACCGATCCTTTCATTTTAGGTGGTGGTAGTAACGCGCGCTTTGATATTTGTGGGAATATTTTATTAAAACATCCACCTTTTAAGTTTGAAGCTGGAACACCCGCTATTGAAGCTGTGCTTGGATTTGAAGCTGCGGTTAAATATTTGAATGAAGTCGGAATGGAGAACATCCACACGTACGAACAATCATTGAAAACATACTTGGTGGATCAATTGAAAACAATGGATCATATCGAGCTTTATAATCCTGATACGGATACTGGCATTATCACATTTAATGCAAAAGGTATTTTTGCACAAGACGCCGCAAGTTACATCAATGCAAACCATGTGTTTGTGCGGGCTGGAAATCACTGTGCTAAAATATTAATGGAACTACTACAAACGTCAGAAACGATTCGTGCTAGCCTTTATTTTTATAACACAAAGGCAGAAGTTGATCATTTCATTAACGTGGTGCGAGGAATTACATTAGAAAAATGCATCGATTTGTATGTTTAAAGGAGTGCGCTTATGAAACTAGTTGATAATCCGATGTTATTACGACAAATTATTATGGACCATTACCAATACCCGCGCAATAAACGTGTATGTGACCATGAAGCTTGTTTAACTGCGCATATGGCTACTGAATCATGCATTGATGATATCCAGGTGCAAGCTGTGATAGAGGATGGTGTGATTAAAGACGTTTGTTTTGATGGTGTTGCATGTACAATTTCAACCGCATCCACATCGATTCTAACGGAATTGATGGTAAACAAGACAATTGCTGAAGCACGTGAGTTGCTGCAATTGTATTATGACATGATTGATTTGAAAGATGTTGATGTGGAACCATTGGAAGAAGCTGTTGCTTTTATTAACGTAGGTAAACAGGCGAATCGAATCAAATGCGCTACCCTTGGATGGGATGGATTAAAGCAGATATTAGATGAAAGTGAGGCAGAAAATGACTGACAATATAAATATTCCAAAAGATGAATATCGTTATGGATTTGCTGATGAAGATGTCAGTGTATATAGAACAGAAAAAGGAATCACCAAAGAAATTGTTGAAGAAATTTCAAGAATTAAAGGTGAACCTGATTGGATGCGAGAATTTAGAGTTAAATCTTACGAGACATTTATGGGTAAACCAATGCCCGGATGGGGAGCGGATTTATCAGAAATTGATTTTGATGAATACACTTATTACGTAAGACCAAGTGATCGTGTTGAGCGGAGCTGGGATGATGTTCCGGAGACTATTAAAAAGACGTTTGAAAAACTTGGGATTCCGGAAGCAGAACATGAATTTTTGGCTGGAATTTCTTCCCAGTATGATTCAGAAGTTGTTTATCATAATATGTTGGAAGAAGTTGAAGAAAAAGGCATTATCTTTTTAGATACAGATACTGCACTACGTGAACATCCAGAGTTGTTTAAGAAATATTTTGGTACGGTTGTACCGCCAACGGACAATAAATTTGCAGCTTTAAACAGTGCAGTATGGTCCGGAGGCTCCTTTATTTATGTGCCAAAAGGAGTGACGTTAGAAAAACCATTGCAATCATATTTCAGAATCAACACTGAAAGAATGGGTCAATTTGAAAGAACATTAATCATTGTTGATGAAGGTGCAGATGTTCATTATGTTGAGGGTTGTACAGCTCCAATTTATCAAAAAGATTCGCTTCACGCCGCTGTGGTAGAGATTATCGTACATAAAAATGCCAAATGTCGTTACACGACAATTCAAAACTGGTCGAACAATGTTTTGAACCTAGTAACAAAACGTGCGACAGTCATGGACCATGGCCTCATGGAGTGGATTGATGGAAACCTTGGTTCAAGTATTACAATGAAATATCCTGCTTGTATTTTATTAGGAGAATCCGCACGTGGCTTGACCATTTCCATCGCGGTGGCAGGAAAAGACCAAGTGCTTGATGCTGGTGCGAAAATGATTCACATTGGTGAAAATTCACAGAGTACAATCATTTCAAAATCCATCGCTCGAAATTCAGGAGAGGTCAATTATCGTGGATTAGTGAAGCATACTAAGTCCGCGATTGGTGCCAAGTCAAAAATTGAGTGCGATACATTGTTGTTGGATGATCATTCAACGAGTGACACATTACCATTCAATGTAGTAAATAATAATTTATCGGTAGTGGAACACGAAGCATCTGTTTCAAAAATTTCAGAAGAGCAACTGTTCTATTTGATGTCACGTGGCTTAACCGAAGAGCAAGCAGCTGAAACAATCATCTTAGGGTTCTTAGAACCATTTACCCGCGAATTACCAATGGAGTATGCTGTAGAGCTCAATCAATTGCTAAGATTGGAAATGGAAGGATCGATCGGTTAGGTGTGAATTTGACATTTCACATAATTTCACACACAAACAAAGAATTTTAACGGTTAAAAAATGGTAGATTATAGGTGCAAGAGATAATACTTGCTTGTATGAGTCCTCTTCTCCTACATAATATCCCCTTAAGACCATACAAAATTCTTTCCCCTTAAAAATAGAAAAAAAGGCTTTGAGCCTTTTTTCTTTTTTTATATTGCTCTTTTATCGATTAAACCGATAATTGTGTTGGTCAATGATTTGACCATCCAGTTTATAAGTTCTGGTAATCCGATCACTAATGCCGGTTAGGATTTCATAGGTGATTGTACCTAATACCTGTGCAAGATCAGCTGCATTTTGATGGGGCCCAATGATTTCAACTATATTTCGCCATTCGTCATATGGAAATTCTACGATTGTTTGATCCATACAAATCTTCCCTAAAATTTTTGCTTGCTTGCCGTTGATATAAAAATAATGATTGGTCAACTTGCGATTGATGCCATCGGCATAACCAATTGGCACAATACCAATTTTCATTTTTTCGGTTGCTACAAAAGCTGCTGAATAACTAACTGTTTCACCAGCTTCAATTTCTTTTGCTTGCGATACTTGCGAGGTAAGTGTCAGAATAGGTTTTAGATTTGACGGTTTGCTGGCGTAACCATAAAGTGCTAGACCACATCGAATTGCGTTTGTAAATGCTTCATTGGTTAATAAGGCAGCATCAGTGTTGGCGATATGAATCCATTTGTATGGATGATCGCATTGATTAAGGAACCGTTTAAATAGTTCAAGTTGTTTTAATGATGCTCCGTTAATGGAATCAGAGCTGTGGTAGTGAGTAAAAACACCCTCAACTTCAAGGCCATGTTTTTTTGCCATTTCCAGCACGTCACAGTATTCTGAAATTGATTTTATTCCAAGCCGGTTCATACCAGTGTCTAATTTGATATGGCATTTCAATTTAGATAGGTCATGATGTGCTTCAAGAGCTCTAATAAGCCATTTTTTAGAAATGATTGAAATAGTAATGTTGTTATTAATGCATTCATTCAAATCAAAAATATCAGTAAAACCAAGGTTAATGATAGGTTTTTTGATATTGTTGTTACGTAATTCAAGTGCCTCATCAATGGAGGATACACAAAAATAGGACACATAAGAAAATTGTTCTAAAAAAACTGCAATTTTTGTTGCGCCGTGTCCATATGCATTTGCTTTAACAACACAAAACAAAGGCTTATGACTTTCTTTATGCAATAAGTCAGTATTATGTTGTAAGTTATTTAAGTTAATTTCTGCGACTGTGCTTCGATATCTCATAGTTTTATATTATCCTTGAATTTATATATGCGTAATGAATGGCATAGACTTTTAATAATAAAGAAATTAAACTACCAATATCAACCATAAGCCATGTTGCGATGACGGTTTTCATAGCGTAAAGAAACAGTCCAGGGTGAACAATGACTTGGAAACCAAACAATGTAAAAATATCTGACAGTAGAATGATGATAAACATTAAAACTGCTCCCAATATGGCAAATCGTATTTGTACACCACGGCCAACTTTTTTTAATACATAGGTTAAAACCAAGCTAGAAATTAAATAAATGATAGAGGTTCGTATTGATAAAAACATTTGGATTGCGGCAGAAAATACAATGAGGCCAATTGATAATAAAATTCCAATTGTAAGAGCCTTTAAAAACCTTTCGTTTTGGCTTAAAGCTGAAGAATTAAAAATTTTCAAGATTAACCCTCCTGATTTCAATAGTATACCATATAAAAAACGTCTATTTTTGTTTATTGTTTAGAAACTTATATTTTTATTCGAAAATAGCTGAAAACACTATAAGAAAGCGGAAAATTGTTGACTCATTCTTCGTTTATGTGGTATATTATTAAGGCGTTACTACGTAATATGGAGGTTTAGCTCAGTTGGGAGAGCAACTGCCTTACAAGCAGTGGGTCAGCGGTTCAAGTCCGTTAACCTCCACCATTTTTTAAGCCGACTTAGCTCAATTGGCAGAGCAACTGATTTGTAATCAGTAGGTTGTAGGTTCGAGTCCTATAGTCGGCACCAGATATATTTTGGAAGGGTAGCGAAGTGGCTAAACGCGGTAGACTGTAAATCTACTCCCAACGGGTTCGTGAGTTCGAATCTCACCCCTTCCACCATTATATAAGGGCGGACGGGATAAATATTCGTACGTATTAAATCTTAATTGACTATTTATTGGGGTATAGCCAAGCGGTAAGGCATCAGACTTTGACTCTGACATTCCCTGGTTCGATCCCAGGTACCCCAGCCAATTGTGACCCGTTAGCTCAGGCGGTAGAGCAACTGACTTTTAATCAGTGGGTCGTAGGTTCAATTCCTACACGGGTCACCAATTTGCTGCGAGTGTAGTTCAATGGTAGAACTTCAGCCTTCCAAGCTGACTACGGGGGTTCGATTCCCCTCACTCGCTCCATGATAAATTAACAAGTCCAAAAGGACTTTTTTTTATTTTTGGTAATAATAGATTGAGGAGTGGTGTTATGTATCTAACAACAATCTTTAGAATATTGCCAAAAGCTGAAGAATTAAAAGCTCTTGAATCTTTAATTTATAATTTTGATGTTGAAGTGAACAAAGTTTTATTGAAATATTTAGGGCAAGATTCAATCGTCGACGTAAGGTTTCTCGAAATTAAAAATACAGTACCATGGGATTCAAAAATTGAAGTGATTAAACAGGCGAGCTTGAATTTCAAACTGATTAAAAAGAATGAGCATAAACTTATCAAACTTAATAATTTGTTTTGTGTCTGGACACCACGAAACTTCAGATTTTTAAACAACCAAGAAACCCAACTTTTGATTCAGAACCGAGGCCGTTCGAGTTGTATTTTAGATATTAACAGCAACGACTATCTGCGAAACGTGATTGATTCACACCGACTGTTTTCTCTAAAAATAAAAAAACGGGGACGTAAATGGATTGGCTTATTGACATATTACCAAGAACCAAAAGAAAACACATTTAAAAATACAATGGGTGTTGATTTAGGAATAAAAGTACCGGCTGTAGCAGTTACCAGTACTGGGAAAGTACGGTTTTTTGGAAACGGTCGTCAGATAAAATTCATTCACAGACAACAACGAAAAAAATTAAAACAAAACAAAGATAAAGGTAATAAAAAGAATTATTCTTGGAAAAACAAGTTAAAAGCGATTGACCACAAAATAAGTAGAGAAATCATTGATTTTGCAATTCAAGAACAAGTGAAAGTAATCAAATTAGAAAATTTAAATCGACTGCAAAAAAGAAACAGCAAAGTGAAAGGGGTGCCAACATGGTCATACAGCAGGTTGTTGAGCTATATTAAATATAAGGCTAGGAAAGAAGGAATTATTATCAAATTAATAGATGAGCGATACACCAGTAAAAGATGCCCTTCTTGTAAAACAATCAATAACGTTTATGATCGAAATTACTTCTGCTTTCATTGCGGGTATAAAAACCACAGGGATATTGTAGGAGCGTTAAATATTTTAAACGCTAACTTAAGTCAAAAGACTTGCCTATAATGCTATATGCACTGTTATAGGACTGCTTTGCTAGGCAACAAAACGTAGCAAGAGGATTGAACCTACATAAAAACAAAATCATGTTATAATCGAATCAATGGAGTTGATAACATGAAAATATTAATTACAAGAAAAAATATTCTAACAGCTGAACAATTGAAAAACTTAGAAAAAAATAAGATAGAGGTTGATACTATCGACCAGAAAGATTTTGTTGAATATCAGTACGAACAAAACGTTGAAAATTATGATGTCCTTGTTGGTGGTATGGATTTAGAGAACCTTAATTATGAACGTTTTAAGTCGTTGAAAGTGATTCATACCATTTCAGCGGGATATGATTATCTTTCGATGGAAATGTTGAGAAAGAATAATATCATGTTATTAAACGCATCAGGTGTATATAGTGTTCCCATTGCTGAATGGGTGGTAGGATTGATATTATTAAACTATAAAAACTTTACGACGTTTTATGACAACAAACAACATAAAGTGTGGGAACAAACGAGCTCACTTAAGGAACTAACTAACAAAAAGGTGTTGATATTTGGAACGGGTAGTATTGGGAAAGAAATTTCTAAACGACTCAAACCATTTGATTGCGATATTGATGGTGTTAACAGCAATGGCCGATCAGTTGATGAGTTTGAGAAATGTTATAATCTTGACACCGCAAAACAAGTTTTAAAAGAGTATGATATTTTAGTATTTGCGCTACCTTCTAATAAACACACAAAAGAATATGTCAACACGGATTTTTTAAAAAACTTATCTGAGAATGTAATTTTAATTAATGTTGGGCGCGGGGATTTGGTCAACGAAGCAGACATGGTAGATTTTTTAAAGGCGCATCAAGAAGTTAAAGTTTTCTTGGATGTCACGAACATCGAACCATTACCACAAACAAGTGAGTTGTGGACTTTAGAAAACAGTTTCGTGACACCCCATAATTCGTTTGCTTCAGATTACTATAAAGTAAGGCTTCAAAACCTTATCTTTAACAACTTAATAAATTTAAAAAACAGAAAACAAGTAATTAACAAAATAGAGGTGAACGAATGAAATTACAATTAATCAACAAAACAGAAATCCCTTTATTAGGGTTTGGGACCTTCAGAATTCCAGATACGGAAGTCGAATCTGCTGTTTTAACAGCATTGGACGTTGGATATCGCCACATTGATACAGCAGCAATTTATGAAAATGAAGCCGGAGTCGGGCGTGCGATTGCAAATAGTAAGTTAAACCGTGATGAGCTTTTTATCACAACAAAATTATGGGTTGAAGAACAAACAAAAAAAGATGTTCATAAAGCATTTGAGTTATCACTCAAAAAGCTAAACATCGATTATATTGATTTATATTTAATTCACTGGCCATCCAAGGGTTTGATAGAGCAATGGCAAGCACTTGAAGAGTTGTATTTGGCAGGAAAAATCAAAGCAATTGGTGTAAGTAATTTTCATACGCATCATTTTGAAACGTTGTTTCCCCATGCAAAAATAAAACCGATGGTGAATCAAATCGAATTACACCCACAATTGAGTCAAGTGGAATTACGATTGTTTCATAAACAACACAATATTGTAACAGAGGCGTGGAGCCCTTTAATGAAAGGTAAATTTGATGCGTTGCCATCAATATCTAAAATTGCCAGTAAGTATCAAAAGA
>JAAZGU010000077.1 GCA_012511085.1 Erysipelothrix sp.
ATGGTCTTTTTAGTAATGGTTTGTTGACTTGTGAATAAGGTTCCGTCCACATCCACAACAACTAATTTATAAGGATTCATAGTCTCTCACTTTCTTTTAATCTTATTGGAATTGTGCCATGAACAAACGATAATAAAATCCCTGTTTCGCCAGCAACTGATCATGCTGACCAATTTCAATAATACGGCCATCTTTGACCACCAAAATTAAGTCAGCGTTAACAATCGTGCTTAAACGATGCGCGATAATAAAGCTTGTTTTGTTTTTAGTAAGCTGTAACATGGCTTCCTGAATGCGTTTTTCAGTCATGGTGTCCACGTTGGAGGTTGCTTCATCCAAAATAATCATTGGATTATCCTGCAACATGGCCCGGGCAATGGTCATCAACTGCTTCTGCCCTTTTGACAAGTTGACACCATCGTCACTAATAAGGGTCTCGTAACCATCCTTTGAATTTTCCACAAAGTGCTTTAAATGAACCTTTTCAACAACTTCTTGGACTTGTTCAAACGTGGCAGCTTCATTACCATATTTTATGTTATCCAGGATGCTACCATAAAACAACCACGTGTCCTGCAGCACCATTGAATAATATTGTCGCACTGCTTTGTATGGTAATTTAGCGATATCCTGTTGATCAATCAGAATCCGCCCTTCATCAGGATGATAAAAGCGCATCAACAAATTCACGAGCGTTGTCTTGCCTGCACCTGTAGGTCCCACAATCGCCACCACACTACCAGGTTTAATCTGCATGTTGATGTTGTGCAAGACCGGGTTATCTTTTGAATAGCCAAAGGTCACGTTGTCAAAAACGACCTCCCCTGCAATCGCTGATTTTGCCTCGATGACATCCACCGCATCACTTTCAAGCGGTTCATCCAAGACGCGGAAGACTCGTTCGGCTGCTGCCAGGGTCGATTGCAACTCCGCAATGATATTTGCTCCTTCTGTGATGGGTCCTGCAAAACGGCGTGAATATAAAATAAAGGACGAAATATTACCAATTGTAATCTTGGAAAACAAATACAACACCGAACCTAAAAAGCTAATTAGCGCTAAAGAAATGTTATTCACTAGACCGATTGAAGGTCCCATGACGCTTCCATAATAGTCTGCCTTATAATAAGCTTCTGAGGCATCCGCATTTTTCGCTTGGAAGGTCGCCTTCATGGTATCTTCTTGCGAATATGCTTTAATAGTTTTGATGCCAGAAATGGTTTCTTCCACATACCCATTAAGGTCACCTAGTTTTTGGGAACGAACTTTAAACAATGGTCTTGTCTTTTTTGCTAAAAACTCCGTTGTTTTAAAGGACAAAGGTAATGTGATAACAAAGACACTCAAAAGAATTGGCGAGATAATAATCATCATAATCAATGCCCCCACAATGGTTACAATGGAACCGAAAAACTGAATAATATCAGAGGACAGTGACGTGTTAATGGTATCAATATCGTAAGAAATACGACTGATCATATCCCCAATTTGATGATTATCAAAGTATTTGGCTGGTAAATCCATGAATTTGTCAAACAATTGTTTCCGCATTTTCACAACAATTTTCTGTGTCACATGAATCATAAGCGTATTTAAAATATAAAGCAGGGATGCCGATAAAACATACACACCAATTAAGATATAAATTAAATCTAAAATTTGACTAAATTGCACGGCTGATACATCAAGCAAATCAATCGTTTTACCTGTAAAGTAAGGTCCTAAAAGCTGCAAGGCATTCGCTATGAAACTTAACAAAATCGCAACCACAAAATAAATTCGTAATTCAAAAACATAATTAAGCAAACGCATGAACGTTGCTTTTGTGTTTTGTGGTTTTTCAACATTACGACCGCGTCTATAGCTCATGATGATCACCACCTAACTGCAATTGTGTTAATTCATAATATGGTTCACAACTCGCCAACAATTCCGCATGCGTGCCCAAACCAATAATCCGACCTTCATCAATCATTAGAATTTGATCGGCATGAATGACACTTGCGACCCTTTGGGTGATGATGATGGCCGTGGCATGATAAGAATCTTTGATGGCACGTCGTAAGCTGGCATCAGTTTGATAATCCAAAGCACTGGAAGCATCATCTAAAATAATAATCTCAGGGTTGTCAGCCAAGGCCCGCGCAATCAACATGCGTTGTTTTTGACCGCCACTGAAATTTGCCCCGGCCCGTAATACTTTAGCTTCGTATTGATCTTGAAGTTGTTCAATGAAATCCCGTGCTTGTGCATATTCAGCCGCTTCAATCAGTTGGTTATCGCCAAGGTCACGCCCAAAGGCAATGTTTTCTTTGATGCTGTAAGAAAATAAAGCATCATTTTGAAACACAACTCCAAATTGACGGCGTAAATCTTTTTCATCAACGCTGCGAATATCCTGACCATTAATCAAGATGCTGCCGGCATCGACATCGTACATGCTCATCAACAGCTGCGCAATCGTTGATTTGCCGCTACCTGTTGCACCAATAATCTCAAACGTGGTGTTACGTTCGATTCTAAAACTAATGTCTTCCACATCAAGAGCACGTTTATTGTATGAACAGCTAACCCCATTGAATTCAATGTGATAATCACTGACAATCGGTTTGACATCCAAGATTTGTTTATCATCAACCTTGTCTAAGACACCCGCTAAAC
>JAAZGU010000078.1 GCA_012511085.1 Erysipelothrix sp.
AGCCACTCCATCAACGTAAATAACAGGATATAAATCATTGAAAAGCTAAGTGCCAACCATAGTTTTTTTCTTTTTAAAGGAGTACCTCCTTTTTCAGTGATTAAGTACAATTGATCCATCTTCTCTTCTTTATCCTGTGAAACAATCGGCGCCAAAATAAAGATTAATCCTAAAAGTAGAATGATAGAACTTCTGAAATCACGAGCGTTGGTCTGCATTGAAAACAAAGTTTGATAACCTGTTGGATAAATTAAAACATCACTACGCCGTTCTAAATAATGTGAATAAAAATCTCTAAACAAGCTCCTTTCCGCCGAACTTGCGATGTAATCATCAACAATCTGATTGAATGTAACTTCAGAAAGTTCTTCGTTTTGGTATCGATGAGCGGCTTCTTGCAAATCTTGTTCCATCACAAGATACCGCTCATTTTCATTTTCAATCCAAGCAATTTTTGCTTGAGTTAACACACCTCCATAATCATCATAATACTTTGCAAGTTGGCGTTGGCTCTCCAACATTTTATAACTGCTGATGGTTTGATAAAAAACGATCCTAAAAGTGAAGCAACAATTAATAAGATTGCCCACCCTTTTTGCATGACGAACAATTTATAACTTTCAAAACGAAAGAGATTCAGATGCTCAAAAAACAGTTCTTTAAACTTAACAAACCTTAACTTAAATTTAAACACAAATCTTTTCTGTGTTAAACGCTTTGTGAAAATAGTAAAAAGTGCCCCTGCAAGTATGACTACATTTACAGCAAGAAAAAGTATCGGAACTGATATCACAAAACTAAACAATTCAATGATTCGATGTTGACGAAATAAAACATGCGTACTTAATAAGGCAAATAAATTTAAATACTTAAGCCACACAAGTAATGCCGTATCCGTAATCATGATAAACGCAAAAACACTCAAACCTAAAAGCGTAATGAACAAATAAATGCTATATCTTTTGTTTGAGAAAAGATGGTAAAATGCTCCAAACAAAAGTGAAAGTGTAACAAGCGCTAAAATACGTTTTAAAACAATTTGTAAATACCATTGTCCTAATGTTGCTTGAAAAGGCACTGTGTATAAAGCAGGAATTGATTGCACAGGTACACCCCAGCTAATCTCACCTTGCATCAATTGCGTAAGCACCATTTCAAGGCCGTAGACAAGCAAAGCAACGCCACTTAAAGTGAGAACTAAAACCAACACTTTATTAAAGGTTGTTCTTGATCTTCCCTTTTCAGTCATCAACAACAGATCATCCATCTTTGTGGTTTCATCAAGCCCAAAAATCGACAGCACTAAAAACATTCCAAACAAAGACAATAGCAAGGTTGCATTGATTGAAAGTACGCTCTCAAAACCCAAATGATTTGTAATCACGGGTGTAACATCTTTTAATTGAGAATACAACAAATCCAAGTCATCGTAGTATTGTTGTTTGCCTTTAGAATACAAGGACCACACAGGCAACGTTTTTAATTGTTGAAAATTATCTTTCACATTGTTGACATACTGTTGGTAATCAACAATTTGTTGAAAGTATGTTTGGAGGGCTGCATGGAGTTTGACTTGATCATGCAAATCATAGGTATCAACATAGCTTTGATAAATTTGAATGAATTCATAATCATTAAAAGCGTCATCAAAATACTCAACTTTATTTGGTATGGCATCCGGTATGCTTTGATATCTTTCATATTGCTGATACAAATCAAGATTAACGACCATATTGTTGATTGAATCCATGGCATCTTGGATCGGCATGGTATCATAATAGGACTGCAAAGCATTGTAGTTATGATAATTGTAAGTGTTACTTTGTTGAATTGATGTTGAAACAAACCACAAGCCACTGTTTATCGCAACCAACAACAAAACACCAAGCATCAAAGCTGGTCGATTCCATAGTTTTGAAAATTCTTTATAAAGCAGTTTCATGATTCACCATATAATACAGATAAGCATCTTCGAAATTTGGCATGAGCACGCCATCCTGACGCTGATCATCAATGTAACGTACCATGTATTGATTGTTATATTTGTACACACGCGATACTCGATATTTTGCTTGATACCTCGCTAACTCAGTTGGTTCAATCTTCATTTCGAAAACTTTGTTAGAAAGCGTTGCTAGCAATTGCGCACCCGTTCCATCAAAGACAACCGCTCCTTTATTTAAGAAAATAACTTGATCTGCAATTGATTCAATATCTTGCATGACATGCGTTGCGATTAAAACGATGCGGTCTTGTGCTATTTGGCTGATGTAATTACGCAAGCGAATCCTTTCAAATGGATCAAGACCCGCAGTTGGTTCATCCAAAATCACAATTTTTGGATCACCTAATAAGGCTTGAATGAACATTAAACGTTGCCGCATGCCCCCAGAATATGTCTTAATTTTTCGATGAATACTAGCTTCCAATGAAACCTGTTTCACAAGTTGTTCAATTTGATCAGTAGCTTGTTTTTTAGGAATCCCCTTTAAAAGCGCCATGTAGTGTAGAAAGGCAAACCCTGAAAACAAATCATAACCGTTTTGATTTTGAGGCATTAAACCAATGATGCTTCGATATTTATTTTTCAGTTGATAAATATCTTGATTTTCATAAGTAATGTTGCCTTGGCTTGGATAATCCAAGGTTGAAATTAACCGAATGAGCGTGCTTTTACCGGCACCATTGGGTCCCACCAAGCCATAAATGCCTGGTCTTAGCTCCAATGACACATCAACTAAAGCCTTGACGTCCTTAAAATTACGCGACACGTTATGCACGGTAATGGTGTTCTTCATTTCTTAGACCCCACGAATTGGGAACCATCCCAAAGTTCTAATACCTCTAAATTGCCAAACTTACCACCCTTGTAACTAATTCTTACAAACGCAGTTTGATCTTCATAGTAAAGGTATGTGTAAAAATATTCATCCGCGACAAGTTGGGCAAAGTTCGCCATCGCAAGCGCAACTTCTTGCTTAAAGGTATCCAAAAGCGTTCCTTCATGATCAAATAAATACAAATCATGCACTTTTTCTGTTGAAAGATCTTTGATAATAAAATATTCTTCAGCAAATAAGACACTGCCTGTGTATTGCTTTAATTTAATACGTTGATTGGATGATGAATGAAACATATACATGGAATCATCAGATTCTTCATAATACACATAGATATCATCTTTGAATTGATACAAGGGTAAGCCTCGCTGTTTAATCGTTAAATCACCGTTGGTGAAATCATAAACCAATAAAGCATCCACAACCCGAGTATCACCATCCCTGTAGACATCCGCGTTAAAATACAGTCGGTTTGCATCAGCCCGCAAAAGATTAATGCCGCTGCTGTTTGAAAGTTCTAGAACCTTTTTATTTTCCCAGGTACTCATGTCAATTTGATGCACGCCGTTATTACCAAAAGCATAAAAGATTAAACCTTGATGAAATAAAATTGAAAATTGATGACTGTTCGGTACATTTTCAGATAATTTTGCAACCGCCTGACGGTTGTTCCCATCGAGATCCATTTGTATCAATTGCATGGTTGTAACACCGGTATCAATGTCAGTGACATTTGTCACAAAATAGAGATGATTATTGTAATAATTAATGAATTCATACGAACCGGGAATATGGGAGGAACATGCAGCCGGTTTAGTATAGGAGCAGTTGGTTGTAATGTTTGAATCAATGATAGTAAAGACTCCCGATGCCTTATCCACGTAGCCTAAAATGTTTGTATTGCCACCGTCACGCAGTTCAAGCCCTATCTTCATATAAATTCCTTTTTCAGATTCTGTTGCATGGCGCATAGCTGCGAAAGATCCAGACATTTGATGCTCGTTAAAATCATACCCCCATATGTTGCGATCAATTGGAGTTACTGACTTTATGTCTTTCGTGCACGAAGATAAAAATAGCAATAAGAACACCGTTAACACTTTAATAATTTTCATTGAAGTACCTCCTTTATCTCTACCGTCTAATTAATACCATTTAATTTAAAATTGATAATAAAACTTGTTTGAATCGTGCATGTTCAACAGTTCGATATTTTTGTACCTAAGCTTTGATAGTTATGTTTGAATCAATGGTCTCATTTTTAATTAAGTACCTCAAGGTGAAACTTAAAACTAACGCTCCAGAAATCCACATATAAATTAAAGTTGTGTTTGGATTTAACATGGCAACGTGGGAACCCAACAACATTGAATACAGCGAAAAATATGACGTTGGCGCCATCCACAACGCCGATGTTAACAATCCTAAAATGACCACAAAACTACTTATCCATTTATTTAAAGTGATGTGTTGAATGATTAGCCACACCAGCACCACATTGATATGCGCTAACAATCTTACACCAAGTACAAAAAGCATGGACACACCCAAGGTTTGATTGGCTTGAATTAAACCGTCGATTCTCCAATTTGGACTTTGATGCACCAGTATTGAACTTACTTCATGCGACAAACTTGTCATTGGATAACGGCTGCTGATTAGATACAAATCAAGCGCACTTAATAACACAAAAGCGACAACACTTACTAACATCATTATAATTTTTTCATTAATTAAAACTTTACTTTTTTGCGACAGTGCTGCCTCCACCACTAACGACCGATCATTATAAGTAGTCAAATGCCCAGCTAAGAGTATAACGATCATGAGTAAAAGTATTTTAAAACTTTCGCGTTGGGTTGAGTTGATAGAAAAAAATTGTTGGTAACCAAAATGATAGGTCATGTCTTCATGATAAGCAATATTGTTGTAAAAATTCATGAAGAGCGCACGTTCATAATTGCTTTGCTCCAAAAACGCTAACCGCTCCTGATCTTGTCGATTGAGGTTTTCTTGACTTGTTGCCTTTTCTTTTAGTATTTCATATTCTTCAATCAGCGCAAGGTTGTTATTATAGACCTCATCAACTGCCTCGCTTGGCATCTTTTGATATTTTTCATAAACAGGATACAACTTTTGATTAAAAAGACCGGCACTGGTGATTCCCTTGGATTCATAAACACTAATTGATGCAAACAAACCAATCACAAGCATCAAAATCAAGATGCCATGTTTATTAATCGCAAGACTTGTCCACTGATGCAACCTTAACTTTGTATGATGATACAGGGCGGTTGTTTTTTGATTCAACAATTCGAAACTCTTAATCATTTTTTGATCCGCGATACCGACGTACCATAAAACAATAAAAAATCCCAGCACGCTTATGATTAAAAGTACATTCATAAGCTGATGAGCACTCATATTTATCTTGGGTAATAGAAAAACATCAAGTGTGTGAAATTGATTGGATAAACCAAGATATGCAAAAAAGGAAATTGATTTTAAAAAATCAATATTGCTTACCGACATCGCTACCCATGCTCCTAAAAATGCTGTTACTAATAAGGCGAACACAAGTTGTGATTTAACCAAGCGGTATAAAAACATAACTCCTAGAATAATCCCATAAACAACAAACGCATGCATGATTATTTTTAAAATAAACCATATCCCCCAAGTCATGGAAGGCCACATGTAGCGAAGTTGATAAATGGATTGCACATTCATAAGTGGGTTAATAGGACCAAACAAAATAATCGCCAACACAATCAGCATCATGTATAAACTAAACACACTTATAAGTGAGATTGCACCAAATGCCAGCAATTGATTCAACATAATTGAGTTTTTTGTTTTTTTATGGGAAGCCAACCATCCCAAGGATTGACTCGCTTGCCCATGATGCATCAAGACAATCGAAAACACCAAAGCTACTACAAAACTTAAATACATGGCAATGTTTTCATAAGCAAAAAACCAATAAAAGAAAAATGGATTGTGATTTTTGATTTGTCGTGTTTTAAGCGTATTCAGACGTGTTTGTAGCGTTTTGTAATGCTTGATTTGTTGAGGTGAATAAGAAGCCGATAATGGTCCTGTGATCAAGGCTTCAATTTGATTGACCATCGCTGTGGCGTCCGCTTTGAAAGACAAAGGGTGCGCTGCCCATTCAAAAGCTTGAAAACGAACTTTGATTTCATGACTTACATCCACACCTGCAACTAACAAAGCATCAATTAGTTGACGTTCATCTTCACTTAAAGAATGCTCATTTTCATACTTTTCCCATGCTATCTTAATTTGTCCCCATCGCTCTTGATCACGATTTACGCGCAGCAGATTTTCTGTTTGGTTTTGTGAAAAATAATCGTTGTTGATGCCTTGGTCAATTTGATAATCATTAAGAACATAGACAAGCACAGGGATTAAAAACAGAATGAAAACAAGAACAATAATCAAGCGTTTGGTTGGTGAATTTAGTTTTTGCAATTCATGAAGCATGGTGAGCTCCTAAAAAATACAGAAACAATTCCTCCGCATTGGCTTTAACGATAACATCCTCCGACGATAATTTAATATCATGAATGTAACGAATTACATAGCCTTGGGGATTAGGAATTGCATTTGATATCGTTGCTTCGGTAATGAGGTGATCATAAACACCTTCATACACATGTCCGTATGCTTTTTGATAAGCGGCTTCAACCGTCCCAGCAAAACGAATCTTCCCCTTATCCATAAAAATGTAGTGGGAAGCTAACATTTCAATATCAGACATGATGTGAGTTGCAAGCATCACAATTTTATTGGCTGCCACACTCGCAATCAACTGTCTAATTTTAATTCTTTGAAACGGATCTAGACCGGCAGTTGGCTCATCGAGAATAAGAATTTTGGGATCATCCAATAAAGCCTGCACCAACATCAAGCGTTGCTTCATGCCAGAAGAATAGGCGCCAATCTTACGATGCATGACATCCTCAAGCTCGACAGCCTTCACCAGTGTTTTAATTTGTTGCTGTGCTTTTTGTTTATCCATTTTTTTAAGCGAAGCCACATACATTAAAAATTGATAGGCTTTAAAATGATTGTAACCATTGAACATCTGTGGCATTAAACCAATGGTTGGGCGCTTGCCTTTTTCATCACTTGAAAAATTAATGGAACCTTGTTGCAGTTTAAGTACACTCGCAATTAAATGAATCAAAGTTGATTTGCCCGCACCATTGGGTCCAATTAATCCATAAATTCCTGGTGCTAAGGTTAATGAAACATCATCCAAAGCTAGATTTTGATTGTATTTATAAGAAATATTTTTTATTTCAAGCATGTCACTTACCCGTACCTTCCAACAACTGCAATTTCCACAGGTTCTTGAAACTGATCATTTATAATTTCAATGTATCCAAAAATCATATCGTTATCTTGGTTACGCCAATACGTGTAAAAACGATAATCTGTGAGTAAATGTCCGCCCGTGAATATAATGTTTTCTCGACTTGTGATTTCATCCAAAACGTCGCCCTCAAGGCTTAACAACAATATCTTTTTATCATCAATCCAAGGTGAAAAATGTTGGTCGAGGATGATTCGGTCTTTGTATGTAAGTACCAAAGCAGGCCCTAATCCTAAAAATGAAGGTGTGTCACCTTGGAACGACCTATGGTAAAAATTGTAAGTGTTGTCTTCGTTAGCTGCCACGTCCCAATAAATATAACCATGATCTGTCAGTGCAAACACCCACACTTTTTCATCAATGATTTGGTAACCCGTCCCATCTTCAATAAAAATGTTTTGGTAGCGTTGCTCATCGTAATAATCTCCAACCATCACGTAAGCTTTATCTTCTTTAAAATATGGAATCATGTGCTTGGCTTTGTCTAAATAAGGAACAAATTCCGCTTCTTTGAAAGTTGTTGCATCATGTTTTTTAATAAAATCTTCGCCGTAAGAATAATACAAATACCCACGATGAAAGTACACACTTGGTACCGCTTGTGTTTGTGATAATAAATAATTTTCCGGTTGTTGCAAAGTTAAGACCGTGCGATGATCAGAGCCATCTAAATTCATCTGCAAGAGCTTATGAGTCACGGTGTCATCGATGGAACTTATGCCTTCTTGAATTAAATACAAACGTTGATTGTAATAAAACAAGGAAGATTGTCCGTACAAATTAGTAACGTACGAACTACAAGATTTTGGTTGTTCGATTGAACAAGGCACCGTTGGGTTGTTGTGAATGATGTTAAATTGATTATTTTGTTCATTATAAAACGCAATTACTGCGCTACTGTTTGGAAATAATATTTTCACAAAGACGCCAACTTCATGCAGCGCGATGTTGCGTAAAGATTGTAAGCCATTGTTAGTTTGTTGATAAGTAATTGAATCGTGAACCGGTGATGGGTCATTATGATTGTCTGGCTCTTGATTGTGGTTGCCATTCTTCGAGCAACCCATCAAACTTAATATAATCAAAAGAATGAATAGATTTAATTTGCGCATCTCATATCCTCCAAGTCTTAGATTTTAATACTTTTTTAATTAAAAATATTATAGCACACTTATTCATCAGATTTATGAAAGCTTAGACATCAAACAAGCAACTTTTGCCTGGTTTCAAACGATTTAATTTATTTTTTAATCTTGTTTTTATCACACAAAAAAGATTTGACTTTCATAATCAAATCTTATGCTTATCTTTTATTGCAATAAATTAATTGAATCGCATGCAGCAACTTTACTAATCAACTTTTATATTA
>JAAZGU010000079.1 GCA_012511085.1 Erysipelothrix sp.
ATTATAGGTATTCAAAGGAGGCTTTTGATGAAAGATCCTATCTATATTCATAATGACACAGCCATTTTAAATTATTCGACATTTTATCCAAAATCAAACGAAGCCTTTTTAGCGTCTTCGGTTTTTTTTCAAATCATGGATAAATTTTTAAATGACTTTAAAGTTCAAGATAGCGATGCCTATGATTGGCTCTGCAATCACCAAGCTCACGATGTGGTGATCGTGAAGATGCAGAAGTTTTTACGCACCCTGTATGTCTTGGAAATTGAAGAAATGGAATCGCGTTTGTTGGCTGATCGCGAACGCCTTATTTATGTCATTGAAGCATTTTACACTTACTATCGTAAGCTACAGCGTTTAGCGACGATTAAAATATCAGAATCAAGCAGCGGTTATGTGGTTAACATCATGGATGCGGACACGCGTTTCAATAACATGATGCGTTACATGTACCGCAACATCTTGGAGAAGGTCCAAGGCTATCGCAGCAACGTTTACCGGCAATTGGATGCCGGTACCGATGCCGCCATGGTGCTCTGCGATGTGAACTGGCAAGTACCAGAGGGTTATGAAGGTCTATCTGAGATTCCTTTCGCCTGCCAGATTTTGCTAAAACCACCGCTTTTGTTGCATCCGAAGGCCAACAAACGTTACGGTTCCTTTGATTTGGTGGATGACAATGTCATCAAAGGTCAAACCTTAGATTATCATCAATATTATTGTTATCCGGCGAAGGTTGGGGAGTTGTTGATTTTTGTTTATGTCAATTTTGACTTTGCCTTTTCAGGGCTTGCCAATGCGAATCTCTTTCAACTCGCAACCCGCAAGGAGGTTGCGGAAAACAAGGTAGATGGTATCTTGGTGTTTGGTTATCCCGATGGTACTGAGACTTGCACTTACACCTATGATCAAGAAGCGGATCTGTGGGTTGGGAAAGTGCCATACATGGAGATGATTGAATACTTTGGTTACATGAAGAAAATGGTGCTCACCATGCATAATGCCATCATGATGTCCAAGGGCCGCTTGCCCGTTCATGGTAGCATGATTAATTTGCGTTTTCGTGGTAACCGCAGTTTAGGCGTGTGCTTCATTGGTGATTCGGGTGCCGGTAAATCAGAAGTGATTGAAGCCATGGACTTATTAAAGCATCCGGATTTGTTGTCCATGGACATTATCTTTGATGACATGGGTTCCTTCTTAATTGAAAATGGTCAAGTGTTAGCCCAAGGCTCTGAAATTGGTGCTTTTATTCGGCTCGATGATTTGGATAAGGGCTCGCCTTATAAATCCATGGATCGTGCCATCTTTATGAACCCTGACAGCACCAACGCCCGGATCGTGGTGCCGGTCACGGCGTATCATGTCATTACTAAAAAACATCCCATTGATTTTCTCTTTTATGCCAACAACTATGAAAACAAAGTTGGTTACAGACTTGCGAAACAAGCAAATGATATCAAAGATGTCTTTGTTGAAGGTAAGCGCATGGCGATGGCGACCACCCATGAAAAAGGTTTGTCGACCACTTACTTTGCGAATCCCTTTGGCCCTATGCAAGATCAAGCGACTTGCGATGGCTTGTTGGAGCGCTTCTTTAAAGTTCTGACAGAAAGTGGGGTACCGGTTGGTGAAGTGTACACCGGTTTAGGAGTTGTGGAAACCTCGAGCGAACACCTCAAAGCGACAGCGAAGCTACTGCTTGAGTTGTTTGAACATCATTTAAATCAA
Source organism: Erysipelothrix sp. (assembly GCA_012511085.1). Taxonomy (GTDB): domain Bacteria; phylum Bacillota_I; class Bacilli_A; order Erysipelotrichales; family Erysipelotrichaceae; genus UBA6182. Next base: position 1,732 of record JAAZGU010000079.1, read on the forward strand.
AAAGTGTAGCGCGTGCTACACTTTTATTTTCGATACGTTACATAACCACGATAGGTTTGTTTGATGATGGATGCATCATCATGCAAGCGTTTAAAGATTGCGACTTTGTCAGTGACCTTTCGGTCATCCAAGAAGTGGTCAATTTCATGTTGGTTCATGGGATGTCGCTTAATGAGGGACACAATTGCCTCAAAGTCATCAACGATTGCGCTCACAAACCCGTTAGTGTGTACATCGCCAATGCCAATGCCTCCTAAGGTATCCATGGCTAGTTGCATGACATCATCCTCAACAGGTAAGACAAAACTTTCGGTTGGGACTCGAATCGGTGTGTTTAAATAAAGACGATCGTATTTAAATTGTTTGAAAAAGCTTTTGTATTTTAAGAAGTCATCCATGGAGTCGTTGATGCCTTTTATCAACATGAGCTCCAGCCATAGTTCGCCTTTAAATTCATGAGAGAAGCGAGCCAAAGCGTTGGTGATGCTTTCAAAGCCAATGCTGCGATGCGGGCGGTTGATGCGTTTAAAGCTACGCACATCGTAACCATTCACTGAAGGTAAAAAGATATCAACCAGTAAACAAGCGTCGTAAACGGCTTTTACATCAAGCAGAGCGCCGTTTGTGATTAAGGCAATCGGTTTATCGGTTAAGAGGCGAATGTTCGAAATCAGGGCTGCTAGGCCCGCATAGAGGGTTGGTTCACCATCTCCAACGATCGAAATCACATCAATCTCAAGGTTTTGGTCCAATACTTGCTTTAACTCGGCAATAATATCAGCGACTGGGTAATGCATGTGCGGTGTGGTACTCATGTTGGTCGTGATGTTAAGCATGCAGTAAACACATCCGTAATTGCATGTTTTTTTGGGGATGGGACTAATGCCCAAAGATTTTCCTAAACGTCGTGATGGAATCGGTCCATAAATAAACTTCATCATGGTCATATTGTATCAGAAAACTGACTTTTCACAATCACGATTGTGGAAAAGTTTGATATAAAAAATAGAATGCTTGTGGTCTTTGTTTGATGTTATGTTAGTTGTCGGTGGTGACGTTAACTTGTGAGAAAAGCCGATTAATTACATTGTCATGGCAAATACGCTATAATTTAGGAAACGAACATTGTTCGACAAACAATACATTACTAACCCAAAAGGGGGATCAATGTTAACCATGAAGAAAACTTGGATACTCGTGTTGGTTTTAGTCATCTTCAGTGGTTGTGGTTTTAAAGTACCGGAGGTGGACCCACCACCGCTTGAACCGGAACCAGCACCAAGCCACCAGCTTTTTAATCGTGAATCCGGCATTATGTTTGATGCATCGATTTTAACCTTTCTCTTGTTTAATGATGGAGAAATTGAACATGAACATACTTTTGATATTTCCAAAATTAATGAAGCGCACCATCATGTTGTTTATAATGAAAAAACATACAACGTGCAGGTGAATGTGGAAGCTGCACAGGCCAAGGTTCGCATTGGTGAGCATGATTACGTGGTCATCGAAAGCATGAAAGATGTGCGCTGGCAAGCAGATGATGGTAAGCAACCAGCCACTCAAAATAGCGTGAGCACGACCATCAATAAATCAAGTGATGAAACACACATTGATATCATGGTGCATGTCAAAAAAGACGGAGATCTCAACCCAGAACGGGTCATCACCAAAGATGATGTCGTTTTCATCAAAGGACATATCATTGTCAATAAACGATTTGGGATTCCTTCCAATTATGCACCGGGAGAAAACCCAGAAGCCGCTAGCCAACTGCGCAAATTGATTCGCGCCATGCGCGAGACTGGTTTGCGTGTGCATGACTCGTATTCTGGCTACCGTTCTTACAGCGTTCAAAAACGTTTGTACAATAATTACGTGCGTGATCATGGCGCCGCAGAAGCCAATCGCTTCAGTGCCAAGCCCGGTCATTCCGAACATCAGACAGGTTTAACCTTTGATTTAAAAGCACCGGATGGGCATTTGTTGCGAATTGAACCTGAAATAACTTGGGTCAGAAACAACGCGCACTTGTTTGGTTTTGTGGTGCGTTATCCCAAGGGTAAAGAACATATCACAGGTTATATCCATGAGCCCTGGCATTTGCGTTACATGGGAAGTGAAGCACCGGCGATTTTTGAATCTGGTTTAACGCTGGAAGAGTACTTTGAAATTCCAGGATAACAGTGATGCAGTCGTTGTTTTGCTTTTAAAAATGTAAAGAACATAATCAAGCAGTTCCTCTAATAAAATCATAGGGAGCTGCTTTTACTTTTAAATCCTGTGAGCTATCGAATCCACCTTGAAAACAAAGCCTATCGATACCTTTCATCAGAGGGTACAAGCTGGTTTTTCGAAGTCATGAAAGCCATGTGGAATGCATGACTATGCTATAATTAACTCAGAAAGAAAACGACAAAACATGAACAATCATTGCTTTCAGATTTTCTTTTAATAATTTAAAAAGGAGTGATGAAAGATGAACAACAAAGTTGTCATTATTGGAGCTTCAATCACTGGTATTTACACCATGAATGAACTCGTAAAACAAGATTATCAAGGCAGGATTACCATCATCGATCAACACGATGGTTTACCTTATAATCCCTACCCATTAACCAAGGACTGGATGCAAGACATGGATAAAGTGGAACCACCACTCATTAAGAAAGCCGAGTATTATGAAAAACATAACATTGACTTGCGTCTTAACACCAAAGTGGTTGCGGTTGATCCCAACAAGATGACCGTGACAACCGATAAAGGTGATGTGATTTCCTACGATAAATTAGTAATTGCGACCGGATCGAAATTAAGAAAGATCAGCATCCCTAACGATGATGCCGATGGTATTTTTTATTTACGACCCTTCACGTCAGCGAAAGAAATCAAAGCCTGGGCAAAACATGTGAAAAAGGTTGCGATTATTGGAGCTGGTTTTATTGGTTTAGAACTTGCTTCCACCTTTAGACAATTGGATAAAGAAGTGTCCGTACTTGTCAATGTTGGACGGCCGCTTGAAAACATCCTAGGTTCGGATGTCTCTGATTATTTTGTGAAGATGCATCAAGATCATGGGGTTGAGTTTTTCTTTGATGAAGAAACCGAAACCTTTATCAAAGATGAACAAGGCAAGGTCAAAGCCATTCTTACCAAAAATGGTAAAACAATTGAAACAGACATGGTTATTATTGCGATCGGTGTTGTTCCAAATTTATCCTTTGATGTTGAAGGCTTAGACATGGAACGCGGCACCATCATTGTCAATGAATACAACGAAACATCCATTGATAACATCTATGCAGGTGGCGATATTGTTGCCTTTCCATATCAAGAACGTTTAATTCATATTGAGCACTGGGAAAATGCATGGAGCCAAGGTGCATCGATTGCCAAGAACATCTTAAGCAATCGTAGTTCCAAGTATCTGGTGACTCCTTATTTCTGGACCGATCAATACGATCAAACCTTTGAGTATTTAGGCAATACC
>JAAZGU010000080.1 GCA_012511085.1 Erysipelothrix sp.
AAACTGGGTTTTTTGGGATGTGCGTTGTGATGATGGTTGTCCCTGGACAAAACGTCAAGGTTTCACACGTGTTCAAGGCAACAAAGTGATCGCCGGCTTTTGCTTCAATGCCGTTGATGCTACCATCTGTCAAAAACCCTATAATCATAAACATCTGATTTTGATCAATCGTTGTTTTAAAATCAAACTCATACTTTTGCACAACAAAATAAGGTGCCCGTAAAAACAAAGTATGCGTCATGGTATGGGTAATGATGCGTTGCGGAATTGCCTCTTGTTTTAAATCTGGAACTGTAATCGCATGCAAAGCTTTATCGAGATGCAAATCACGCTTAGCGTCCCCCTCTAGACGTTCATAATCATAAATACGGTACGCAATGTTTGAATTTTGTTCAATCTCGTAAACCATCGTACCCGCGCCCACCGCATGCACTGTCCCGCCTGGCAAATAGTAGAATTGATTGGGACGCACTGAAAAACGATGTAGCCAATCATAGCTTATCGGATTATAGAGCACCTGTGCAAGTTCAGCTTTTGTTTGACACGAATGGCCAACAATCACCTCGCCTTTTTCAGCTGTGTCTAAAATTAACCAAGCTTCTGCTTTCCCATGAGGTAAACCCAATGAACGTGCATGTTCATCGTTAGGATGCACTTGAATACTCAAATCCTTATGCGCATCAATAATTTTCACAAGTAAAGGGAATTCGTCTTGGCTACAATGACCAAAAAGATTGCGATTTTCCTTATACACATCTGATAAATACTGTTGATCAAATTTGCCACCTTCGATGCGACAATCACCTTCAGGATGCGCGGCAACCGCCCACACTTCCCCAGTAATATCGGAAGGAATATCAAAATGATATTTATCCCTTAACCGTGTGCCACCCCAAAGCTTTTCCTTGAATATGGGTTTAATTTTTAAAATGGATTCCACAAAGCGCCTCCTTAAGCATTCTTTTTATTCGTTTAACTCCAATCTTTAATCTTATTTCGCTCAAGTTCCACAATATAATGATGGAACAAATACATAAATAACTTCATATCTTGTTTCATATAATTAATCATGATGAAAATCAATTCCTCACGTCTGAATGAATTCAAATAATCCGCAACATTAAACTCTTGAAGTTTCTTAAAATCCTCTGCACTCCAACCTTTCGGTGCAATTTCTGATTTGTGCTTTTCTTTAAGCCCTTCTTTGTTTTGTAAATCTTGGATATCTAAACGATCTTGACGCTTTAAAACATCAAGAAACGCACTCACTTGGTGCTTACAATAACCAGCTTCGGAATAAGGACAATCGCACGATGCAAACACAATGGTATCGTCATCCGCAATATTTAAAACGACATGATACAAGTTTTTTTCACCTTGCACATCAAAATAATAGGTGTTGTCCACTTGTTTTTCAAGCGCTGCCCTATTTTCTTTATAATAGCGAATGCCACGAAACAAAACGAGTTTGCGCGTATTCTTGTAGAATCGATGAACAGGTATTTTCATATGTCCTTCCTCTATCTTCATTATACACTACCTCTTTGTAAAAAGAAAAACAAAGGGCGTGCCCTTTGTTTACTTCACTTCAATCTTATTAATGACTTCTTCTCTTACTTTAATTGGTAATTTTACGCTTAACACGCCTTCATTGAATTGGGCATCAATCGCACCATCATCAATGTTCGAGAAACGAATTTGACGCATGAACTCTGAGCACTTGCGACTCCGGTAATAGTATTTTTTCTCTTGCTCTTCACTTTCTTCTCGGTATTCGGCTTTAATTGTTAAGACATCGTCGATAAATTCAACGGAAATATCTTCACGTTTGTAACCAGGTAAATCTACCTCAACAAAGTAATCGTTATCTTTTTGATAAACGTCAATATTGGTTTGGTAACGACTTCTTGGGAAAAAGAAATCATCATTGAAAAAGTCATCTAATAAAGTATTTGGTGAACGTCTAACTAAGTTATGTTTCATATTTTCCTCCTTGTTTCTAGCACTCGATGACATCAAGTGCTAACTCACAATACTATTATAACAATTATTTTAGCACTGTCAAGCATTAAGTGCTAAATTTGATTTTACTGATGCTTATTAAAAAAACCAACCTTGCGGTTGGCTTTAAGTTATATCTTTTTTAGAAACTCGGACTTTAGAAACAAGGTCCCAAACCCATCAACTTTACACATGACATTCTCATCTTCATCGGGACGTAACACAATGTTTTTGATCGTTGTGTTTTGCTTTAAGGTTGGGGCACCCTTGATTTTTAAATCGCGAATCACCGCAACGCTATCTCCGTCATTTAACACATTCCCGTGCACATCCTTAACTTCAACAACTGTTTCCTCAACATCGGACCACTCGTGAAAGCACATGGGACACACGTATAAATTATTGTCCATATACGTTAAATCGGACTGGCAATTTGGACAATTTGGTAAACTCATCACACTTCCTCCTTCTTATTTAACGACAAACATACACTCCTATTAAACCATCTTTTACAACATTTTGCTTGTTTTGATGAAAAACAAGGTGTTGTATCCATAAAAAATAACTTTAAAATTTGGTTTTCTTAAAGATAATTGCTGCTTGTTATGACACGTTAACTTCATTATATGCGTAGCCACCTTACTTCACAACACCTATCAATCCACTAAAAAAGACATTGTCCAATCACAATGTCCTTCTACTCTTACAAACTTCTTTACATAAATTCAAATCGCTGACTGTAAATGCCACACATCCAGCCTTAAGACCATTGTCAATATCCGCCTTGGTCTTCAATAAGCCCCCTCCAATGATTGGAATATTCAGTCGATCCTTTATATATGGAATAATTCGATAAGCAATCGCTGGCATTACTTCTACCATATCTGGTTTGGAACGCAACAACATATCGACACCACGATCCACCGATTTTGAATCAATCAGAAACATGCGTTGAATCGCAATCTTCTTATTTCTTTTTGTGGTCTCAATAATCTTTGACTTGGAAGAAATGACCCCATCCGCCTTCAACTTCTGACAAACATATTCCGTACCGTATTCATCACTTGCTACACCATTGATCATATCAATATGAACAAGTGCTTTGCGCTCGTGTTTATGTAAAGTATTGATAATATCCGCCAACAATGAAATATGGATATCTTGCAGTAAACACGTGGACAAATCTGTCATCAGAAACTGTTCCAAACGTTTCATTGTCGGAATGACTGGAATACAAATTTGACGTTGAATTAGATTAAACATAAGCAGCACACCCTTTCTGTTTTTATCATATCAAAAAACAAGGGTGTGCACACTATTCAAATTACAAATTTAATTTTTCTTTCAACATAATATGAACAAAATCAGTCGCAATT
>JAAZGU010000081.1 GCA_012511085.1 Erysipelothrix sp.
AAGTGATTTGATAATGGCTTAGTGCATAGTAGACTAGAAAGATACTCGGTAAAAGTAAGGCGAACACGATTTGAAGTGCATCGGCTTTCCCTGAGAAAATACGACGTGCTTTATTGCCTTCATAATAGCGAGTGATGTTCTTCTGACCATCGACTAAAGTTGGATAAAACTTGTGTTTTAAATCTTTGGTTGTTACGCTTGTCTCTGCGCCAAAGAGACCGTTAAAGATTGATTTCTCAGCCGCTATTGTACTTGGTGGTAGTTCTTTTACTCTCGTTAATTGAATATTCTTGCGATCCAGTTCCTCAATCATCAAATAGCCATTCGCGGCCCAATAAATAATCAAAGAAACAATGTCTTTTGTATCCGTAAACCCATCGTAAATGTAACCAACTTGCGCACTGGATAAATGCTTGGGTGCTTCAAATTGAATGGTTGGTACTGCAGGGTCATCTTTACCATGTTTAAAGAAAGCACGGATGAATAAACCAAAGAAAACAAAAGCATATAAAGCACCAACGAAGTAGGTGTTTAGTCCTTTAGGAAACGCAAAGAAACGATCCTCAAGTGCCACATCAATGGTAAAGGCTTCGTAAGGTTCCAAGGTTCCAACCGTATGTCCTGATAAAACAAGACCATCCAAGTCAAAATCGACTTCCAATGGGTTGGTCGCTCCATAAGCACCACCGTAGAACTGAATCTTATCAGGGTCGATGGGCTTTGGGAAATGAATTTCAAACGACACTTTTTCGGTTGGTGAAACCCAATCACTACCGAGCAGATTCACATAAAAACGTTGGCGGCCATCAAGCCGTAAATCGCGTGTTTTCATGGTGTAGCTGTAGCGGTAATGTTGTGGGCCATTCACGTAGACGCCTTTTCTTCCAAGGCGTAATTGCCAGCCTTCACTTTGCGATTCTTTTTCATGAGGGCCAACAATATCAAAATCTTTAAGTGGGAACTTGTAACGGCGTCTTAACGACGTGCCATCTTCCATGTTCCAGACCATGTCATAGCGGGTTGGGATATTTACAAAGATACCATAAGCAGGGGTGTAGAACGTAACATCTAAGTCATGGGTAAAACGATAGTCACCATTTTCTTTGACTTCAATTTTAACGTGATGTTCATTAATGATTTCATGGTATTGAGCGGCGACTTTTGTTGTGCTAAATAAAAGTGCAACCGCGATGACCATGAATGAAAATAACTTTCTCATATAGACCCCCTTACGAAGCTTGCTTTTTGTTTTTAGACCACATATAAATCTCAAAAAGAAGCGTTATGATAAACCCAACGAGCATAACCATAAAAAATGTGAGTAAACCTTTAATGTTATCAGCGACATCGTTTGTATTTGCAAAGATTTGATACAGAACGATGATGGCAATCATATAAGTCAAACCTAAGACAACAAACGAAGTTTTGCGCTGTAAGAAACTGTAAAGGAAGAACGCAAAGCCAATAAAAAGTGACCAGATCGCTAATCCAACACAGTTCGCTAAAAATAAATCCACAACAAATACATACTTATACAACAAATAAAAGAGTGTAAATGTTACTATGAAAAATCCCCCACCAATAAATGGTGCTGCTTTTTTCATAACATGCTCTTAAAACTGTACTTTTACGCTTTCTCTTTGAGTTGGATCATCAACTTCGAAGGATTGACGTGGCCCAAATCCAAACATGTTCGCAACAAAGTTTGCTGGGAAACGTTGAATGTTGGTGTTGTATTGCCTTACCGAACCATTGTAGTACTTACGTGATTGGGCAATGTCTTCCTCAACTTTTTGAAGTTGACCTTGTAGATCTAAGAATTGTTCATTTGCTTTTAAATCAGGATAAGATTCAGAAAGTGCAAACAAGCGACCAAGCACACCTGCGACTTCGCCTTCGGCTTTCATCTTCTCATCCATTGTGTTAGCAGATACCGCATTGTTACGCGCACTGATGACTTGTTCTAATGTTTCTTGTTCATGCTTTGCATAACCTTTGACGGTTTCCACAAGGTTTGGAATCAAATCGTAGCGTTTAACCATGTAAACATCCATTGTTGAGAATGCTTCATCAACACGATTTCTCCAAGAAATAAATCCATTGTATGTTGTCATAAAGTAGAATGCGATAACGACAACAACTGCTAATAAAATTAACCAGGGCATTTAATTACCTCCTTAAAACTGCTATTCTATAGTGACATTATAAAGGTTTTGACTAAAAATCACAATAAATTGGATTATGGGGATTAGTTAAATAGTGTATTATAGCGTGATGTGATATAATACTAATGCAAACGGGGGTGTCATGGTTTCGACAGGATTTCGTTTGATTCAAAATGCAGTGGTGTGGCTACCTAAAGGCTAACCTAAAAATAACTGGAAACAGATTATCTTTCGCTGCTTAATTAGCAAAATTTAGCTTGCAGTGCATCAATTAGTGTTTGACCATTGGACGCTATGCGATGACAGACACAATGGTTAAGGACAACAAATAGCTTAGTGCGTTGCTCTCGAAAATCTCATAAGCACATCAGTACTTGTTTGTTTGTTGCTTAAGTACTGAATAAAGTAAACAAACTAAACTGTAGATTTTTGAATGTGAGACACTTTCTGGACAGGAGTTCAACTCTCCTCACCTCCACCAATAGTTATTTAAGCCTTTATAATGCGGGCTTTTTTAATTTAATGGATTCAATGTTTGAAAAAGGGAGCAACAGCATGGATTTGTTTGATTACATACACAAACGTAAATCTTGTAGGGAATATATTTTAGAGCCATTAGGCAAGAGTGAACTTAGTGAAATTGAAAAAAAGATAGGTAGTTTTGAATTGCTTTTTGAAGATGCACCTATTAGTTATCGTTTTGTAAGTGAGACAAAAGGGATGTTTCATGTGCTAGCACCTCACTATTTAGTTTTTAGTGGTGTTGGAAAAGATAGGGAACTGGAAAATGCTGGATTTATTGGTCAGCAATTGATGTTGTGGCTTAGCTCACAAAATTTAGGTGGTGTTTGGCTTGGAGCTTCCAGAGATGTAAGCGTTAATCGTTCAAGCTCTGATATTGTCATTATTGCCTTTGGAAGAGCTCCGGGATCAATTTATAGAGAATTGTCTGAATTTAGAAGAAAATCAACAGTTGAAATAAGTAATATCCCAAAAAACAAATTTATAAAGGCTGCCCATTTAGCGCCTTCGGGGCTTAATTTACAACCATGGTATTTTAAAAAAGTTGATAATAAAGTAATCATATATCGTCAAATATTAAAATTACCAATGTCATTAGCGTATAAACTTACTAAGGTGGATATGGGAATTGTATTATCGCACTTCTATGTTGCTTACAAGCATTTTAATAAAGACTTTAAATTTCATGAAGATGACCTAAATCACCCTAAAAAAGGTTATAAATATTTTGGATACATCGATTTTAGTGAATAGAGCTTTATAAGAAGGCAAAATTAAAAAAAGTTTACTCATACCGATTTTAAATATTAATTTTTTATATTAAATGTTATCAACGCAGTGTTTCAATAGTAAATGTTTTTAAATCTGTAGGGATAAATGGGCGCTAGCTCCACTAAGAAAAAAGATGCTGCGATCCAAAAGGATGGTTTTAATATATTTTTAGGATTAGATTGCGTATAATAACGGTGGTGATACGATGAAATGTAGTTGTGAAGGACATGCGCATGAATGCTTACAAAGAGTGCCGATTTTTAAGCACTTATCTTTAGCAGAGCAACAAAGCATCAGTGAAATAACATTTGAGAAGACCTATAAGAAAGGTGAAATGATTTACCAAGCCGGTGATGAGTTTCATCATTTAATGGTGTTATCCCAAGGAAAAATTAAACTATCTCGTATTAGCTTCAATGGTAAAGAACAAATTATGCGGGTGGTGGAAGCAGG